>JBAUVS010000287.1:0-10286 GCA_049583345.1 Woeseiaceae bacterium | reverse complement strand
ACCCGGATCTCGGCGGGCGCCGCGTCACTTGCCATAGATCTCGACCGCGCGTTGTGTGAACGCGTCGACCAGCCGGTTGCAGATTTCCTCGAAATACGCCCCGATCATCAGGTCTAGCAGCCGGCTGTCGAACTCGAATTCGAGATGCAGCGAGACCTTGCTGCCCGCCTCGCCGAGCTGCCGGAATCGCCAGCCGCCGGAAAAGTGCCGGAACGGACCGTCGACCAGCGACAGATCCATCGACTCGCAGGGCGTCATGGCGTTACGCGTGCGGAACCGCTTGCTGATACCGCCCCGATGCAGCTCGAGCGTCGCCTCGACGACGTTGTCCTGCCGTGAGTGAACGACCGCGTCGGCACACCAGGGCAGGAACGAGGGATACGATTCCACATCCGCGACCAGGGCGTACATGTCTTCCGCCGAGTACGGGACGTGGGCGCTGCGTTCGACTTTGCGCATGATCCGGGCGCGCGGCGACGCCGCCGCCGATCAGGACAGCCCCGGCAGGAGCCCGACGGCCTTCAGGAAGACGAACAGCACGCCGATGGGTGCGACGATGCGTGTCAGGAAGCGCCACACCCGGTACACGGTGCCGACGCCGCCGAGTTCTTCCGCCGACGAGTTGCGGCACATGATCCAGCCCGCGAACACGGCGATGCAGACGCCGCCGAGCGGCAACATGATGTTGCTGGTCAGGTGATCGACGTTGTCGAAGATCGTGCCCTTGTAGAACTTGAAGTCCGCGAGGACATTGAACGACAGCACCGTGCCGAAGCCGACCGCCCAGATCAGCAGGCCGACGAGCATCGCCGCCTGCGCGCGGCTGCGGTTCCGATGCTCGACCAGCCAGGCGACGGCGGGCTCCATGAGGCCGATCGCCGACGTCCAGGCGGCGAAGGCGAGCAGGACGAAGAAGATCGTGGAAAAAAACATCCCTCCTGCCATATGGCCGAAGGCGAGCGGCAACGTGTAGAAGACCAGGCCCGGCCCTTCCGCCGGATCCAGACCGTTCGCGAACACCAGCGGGAAGATGACCAGGCCCGCCAGAATCGCGATGAGCGTGTCGGCGGTGACCACGGCGGCCGACGCGCCGGTGATCGACGTCTCCTCCGGCAGGTAGGCGCCATAGGCCATGATGGCGCCCATGCCGATGGACAGCGTGAAAAATGCCTGTCCCATGGCCGCGAGCACGCTGTCCCAGGAGATCTTGCTGAAGTCGGGCGTGAACATGAACGCGACGCCCTCGTGGAAGTGCCCGGACGCTATCGCGTAACCGAGCAGCACGAGCATCAGCAGCAGCAGGGCCGGCACCATGAAGCGGACCGCCTGCTCCAGCCCGCGTTCCACGCCGCGCGCGACGACGAAGACGGTCAGGCCCATGAACAGGGTATGGCACAGGCCCACGGCGACCCAACTGCCGATGAATCCGTTGAACTGGGCGCCGACCTCGGCGGAGGTCGCCCCCGCGAAGCTGCCGAGCACGCTCTTGGCGATGTACGCCAGCGTCCAGCCCGCGATGACGCTGTAGTAGGACAGGATGAGGATGCCCGCGACGACGCCCATGACGCCCACCCAGCGCCACTTGCGGCTGCTGCCCTCTTCCACCCCGAGCAATGCCATCGTCGCGATCGGATTCCGGCGCCCGCGCCGGCCGATCAGGATCTCCGACATCATGACGGGCATGCCGACCAGCACGACGCACAGCAGATAGACGATGACGAACGCGCCGCCGCCGTTCCGCCCCGTCATGTAGGGGAATTTCCAGACGTTGCCGAGGCCGACGGCCGAGCCCGTGACCGCCAGGATGAAAGCCATCCGGGATGACCAGTGCCCGTGCAGCGAGGTGCGTTTCGCCGGCGTCTCGCCTTGGTTGCTGGACATTTTCCGGCCTCCGGGAGCTGGCAAAGGCGCGATTCTCATACAATTGCCGGGACCTGACAACTTCGTGACCGTATAATCGCGGCCCCGTCCGATCCCGCGTCCGGCACATGAGCAACAAGTCCCCCAAAAAATCGAACGAGAAAGTCATCGCGGTCAATCGCAAGGCCCGCCACGACTACTCCATCGACGCCACGTTCGAGGCGGGGCTGGTGCTCGAAGGCTGGGAGGTCAAGAGCCTGCGAGCCGGCAAGGGACAGCTCAGCGAGAGTTACGTGGCCCTGCGCAACGGCGAGGCCTGGCTGCTCGGCGCGCATTTCTCGCCGCTGACCACGGCCTCGACGCACGTCGACACCGACCCGGCGCGAACCCGCAAGCTGCTCCTGAACCGCTTCGAACTCGACCGCCTGGTCGGCGCCGTCGAGCGCCGCGGCATGGCGCTCGTACCGCTCGACCTGCACTGGCACAAGGGGCGCGCCAAGCTGACCGTGGGCATCGCGAAGGGCAAGAAGCAACACGACAAGCGGGCCGCCGAGAAGGATCGCGACTGGCAGCGCCAGCGCGAGCGACTTCTCAAACAATGATTTAAATTCAATAACTTATTATTTCTTCTTAAAGTAATATATTATTAAAAATCCGGTAACGCGTTGCGAAATGTGCGCTGCGCACATTGTATTTCGGCGCCAAGCCCATAGACTGATCTTTCACCACGGGGGTGACCTGGTTTCGACGTGGGTCGCGAAACCCCGAGTGCATGCCGAGGGACAGATCACCTCGTTAATCCAGCTGTAAAACCAATAGTTGCCAACGACGACAACTACGCACTAGCTGCCTAAAAACCAGCCTCGTGCCCTCCGGCCGGAAGTGCCTGTGCTTGCGGGACCCGGGGGTCGACTCCACAGGATCGCGGGGACGGCATGTCCAGGGCCCGAACCGTCAAAACCTTTACTGGACTGGCCAGCGGTTTTCCCTGCCCGTCGGGTAGCCGCCGGTGAGATTAAAGACGGAATAAGCATGTAGACCTTGGGGCAGAGGGCTTGCGGACGCGAGTTCGATTCTCGCCACCTCCACCAACTTCAGCTGTCATTGCGAGGAGCGCAGCGACGAAGCAATCCAGTCCATGGATTGCTTCGCTGCGCTCGCAATGACGCGTACCGCGGGAGGCTCAATCCTGCAGCGTCACCGTGCTCGGCATCTCGACGCCGCGCGCCGTCAGCAACACCTCGACGACGATGCGATCGTACAGTTCCGAGACCACGTTCATGATGTCGTTGACGGCCTGCTTCATCTCGGGAGTCTGGGCCGGCTGGTCGCTGCCCTCCGGAGGCTCGGCCGCGGCGATGGCCTCGGCGAGGAACTTGTAATACCGCTCCGCGTTCATGCTGAAGCTCATGAACGGAGGCGGGTCGGACGGCGGCGCCTTCAGCATCGCGGGGATGGCCGTGTCGGCGTCCTCGCCGATTGCGAGCGCGAGCGCGTTCTGCGTCAGCGCAACGAAGGCCGTGACGCCGGCCGCCTTCACCTGCGGCAGATCCAGCGATACCGGCTTGCCGTCCGGCTGCAGGTTCAGATTCGCGAGATCGGGGCTGAACATGGCGCCCGTCTGGACGAGCACGGGCGCGTTGTCCATCGCCATCAGCACGCGGCCCTTGACCGACGTCGGCGGCGTCTTGTTCGCGAGATCGAGCCCCTCGATGTCATCGACGATCGCGAGCAGACCCTTGAAGTCATACACGATGGGCGGCAGCGGCTGGTTCAGGGTCTGCTTGGCTTGCGGAATGCCCTGTTGCAGGCTCGCGAAGTACTCGCACTTGAACGGATCGGCTTCCATCGCCGCGATCCGGTCGTTGGCGAACTTCAGCATCGCCTTGGGGTCGAGGCTCATGCCGAACGAGAGGAGCCCGCCCTTGTCGCCGCCGAGGCCCGGCACGGGCACGGGCAGCGTCGCGAGTCCCTTGGCGATATCGTCACGCATCTCGAGGACGACCAGCGAGCTCAGCCGGTCCGCACTCACCGCCGTGTAGCCGGCGACGAGACGCGGGGCGATGCCGGCGACGTCGCGGATCTCCGCCTTGCAGTCGTCCGACAGCGACGCCGGGTCGTGCGGCAACATCCCGACGAGCGCCCTGTCGGTGGCGGCCTGCGGATCGAGAACACGCCACACGATCTTCTCGGCGTCGACATAGCCTGTGAAATGATCGGTGTAGTCGTACTTGGTCGCCAGCTCTGCCAGCACGCCGGCCTTCGCGATGTCCTGCGCCGGCAGGGTCAGGCCGAGCGCCGTCTTGAGCTGCGCATCGTCGAAGCCCGCGGGCAAGGCGGTGAATACGATCTGGTTGCCGAGCACCGCGAGGATGAACCGGAACTTCTCCGCGTCGACGTAGCGGTACGAATTGCCGTCGATCTCGGCGACCTGCAGCTTCTGTCCGGACTTCTCCTCGAGGCGGGAGATGGCGGCATCGAAGAGCTTGCCGTCGGTCGCCGCGATCCGCACGACCGGCAGCAGACCGTTGCCGTAGATCGCCATCGTGGCGTCCCTGCCGATCCCGGCCCCGCGAATGCCCTCGATCGACATCAGACCGGACAGTTCGTCGACGACGCCTGCGATGCGCTTCTGCTGTTCGCTGTCACCTGCCTCATCGGATTTCTCGGATTTCTCGCCCGATTTGGCGGCGACGGCTTCCTTCAGGATCGTCTGGTAGGACTTCAGCAGCCGATCGATCTTCGGCTCCATCTTGTCCATGAGTGCGTCGGGCGACGGTTTTACGGTCGCGAATACGTACGGCGTGTCCGCCGGTACGTAGCGCAGGATCGTCTGGTCGGACTGCATTAGCGAGGCGGCCTTGCCCGCTTCTTCCTTCTTGGTGCAGGCCGTGAACGTCACGGCACACACGGCGAGGACAACGACCAGGCTGGTTCTAATCGATTTGGACATAAGTGCGTTTCCCTGGCAATGAACACGACACGGAATCCCGGTGGGAATCCCGGCTTCCGAAGGATGGCGAACGATGCAGCGAATAGTGGCGGTCTGGTCTGATTGCGTCGATTGAATCGAGTGCCGCCGTGCGCCAAGTATACGCTTTGCGCCGGCGGCGGCACAAACCTACACTGCCGCAGTGGGCTGGGAAATTCGCAATGTCGTGGCCGCGGACCTGGACGAAGTCTGGACGCTGAACCAGTCCGAGACGCCGCAGGTCGGCAGCGTCGCTCCGGACAGGATCCGGTGGTTCGCGGCGCATGCCTGCTACTTCCGCGTCGCCCGTGACGAACGGGGCCTGGCGGGATTCCTGATCGGCCTCGGGCCGGGCACATCCTACGAGAGTCCGAACTACCGGTGGTTCTGCGCGCGCTATCCCGACTTCGCTTATGTCGATCGTGTTGCGGTGGCGGCCCGGGCGCGACGCAGCGGACTCGGTTCCCGCTTGTACGAGGACTTTGCCCGCTCGTTGCCCGCCGCCGTCCCGGTGATGACCTGCGAGGTCAACCTGCGGCCGCCGAACGAGTCGTCCCTGCGCTTCCACGAACGCCTCGGATTCCGGCCCGTCGGCTCGCTCGTGTCCGACGGCGGCGCAAAGGAAGTCGCCCTGCTGGCCCGCGATCTCGCTCAGTGACCGCCCGCGGCGCGGGCATGCGCCGCGGCATCGAACTTCTCGCCTGCCTCGATGGGAACCGGCAGCCTGTTGCGCGGTGAGGCGACCGGACAGGTCGCGAAGTCGTTGTAGGCGCATGGCGGGTTGTGGGCCTTGTTGAAGTCGAGCACCGTGTGCCCGGATGCATCGGGGGGATCGGCATACAGGAACCGGCCAGCCGGATAGGTCCCGTGGCCGCTGGTCGCGTCGCCGAACACGACGAACAGGCTGTCGCCCGCGTCGTAGGTCTCGAGCTCGAAGGTCCTGCCGCCGATCTCGAACGCCAGCGTGCCCGGCGACTGCGGGTGATAGCCGAGCCCCTCGATGACCGTACCGACGTCGATCACCCTGGGTCTGGCATACCGGTGCAGGACGGCATCCACGCGCAACGCCGGATCGATCGGGAAATACTCGATGGGCGCAAAGGAGCTCAGCGCCGGACTGTCGAGATCGCGCAGCCGCAGCGCGAGCCGCCGGTCCCGCCGGATGATCGACCAGGCGAACGAACCGTGCGTCACGGTGACCGGGTGCTCGGACCAGTCGTCCGCCAGCAGCAGCGTGTGCACCGGATCGCCGTCGTGGCGGACGTCGACGCCGGGCTCGGTCAGGAGCACGGCCCCGTCCGCACCGACCTGCAAGCTGCCGATGTGGGCAGGCGCGCCGGCGGGGAACACGATATCGTTATCGGGCGCCGAACCGATACGGCTCGTGCCGGGTTCGAGCCAGTACAGGCCGACGAGATTCAGGTAACCGTCGGGGGCCTTGAGTTCCTCGAGCCGTTGCGCACGCCAGGCCAGGATTTCGGCCCGGTAGTCAGGCGAAACCGGCGCCTTTGGCTCTGCGCCGAGTGCGACAATCGCGCAGCCAAGGACCGCTGCAGCGAAGCTACGGGTTATTCTCGTCGTCACAGCACTCATTTTATACGTCAATGCCATGAGCATTTCACATCCGGACGCAGCGCTCGCCTACGGGGATCTTCAACCCGGCCAGATCCTCTCGGCACTGGAGCACCTCGGCTTCGCCTGCGACGGCCGCCTGCTCGCGTTGAACAGCTACGAGAATCGCGTCTACGAGGTCGGCATCGAAGATGCCGCGCCCGTCGTCGCCAAGTTCTACCGTCCCGCTCGCTGGAGCGACGCGGCCATCCTCGAGGAACACGCGTTCGCCCTCGAGCTCGCGACTGTCGAACTGCCCGTCGTCGCGCCGCTGACATTCGCCGGCACGACCCTGCATCGGTCGGGTGCATTTCGCTTTGCCGTCTTCCCCCGCCATGGCGGCCGCCCGCCGGAGCTCGACGATTTCGGGATGTTGAGTCAGCTGGGGAGATTCGTCGCGAGGATCCACCTCGTCGGCGAAAGCCGTTCGTTCACACACCGGCCCGCCATCGATCTCGACAGTTTCGGGCTCGCCTCGCAAGCGTTTCTGTTGCGAAATGACTTCATTCCGGCCGAACTGATCGCCGCCTACCGGAGTGTCGCCGACCTGGCCTGCGACGCCGTGCGCGCCTGTTACGCGCGGGCCGGAAAACTGCGGCCCCTGCGTCTGCACGGCGATTTTCACCCCGGCAACGTTCTGGCAAGGGACGGGCAACTGCATATCGTCGACCTCGACGATTGCCGGCACGGTCCCGCGGTGCAGGACCTGTGGATGTTCCTGTCCGGCGATCGGCTCGAGCAGACGCCACAACTGGATGCGCTGCTCGCCGGCTACGAGCAATTCCGCGCATTCGATGCGCGCGAGCTGCACCTCGTCGAGGCCCTGCGCACCTTGCGCATCATGCACTACGCGGCTTGGCTCGCGCGGCGCTGGGAGGATCCCGCCTTCCGGCTCGCGTTCCCCTGGTTCTCGAACCGCCGGTACTGGGACGAACACGTGCTCGCCCTGCGCGAGCAGGTCGCGCTGATGCAGGAACCGCCTCTCGAATGGCGCGGCGGCTCCTAGCGCGACGGCAGCGACACCCGCTTCGGCGTGAACTCGAAGCGCTCGATCCAGCGTGAGAAAGTGCGCCGGCTGAGACGCTCGAGGCCGTCCACGTGCGACGCGGTCTGGCGGCGAATCTCACGCGGATCGACGCGCCCCCGTTCGGCGTCCAGCATGGCCTGGTTGCCGGGCACCCTCAGCCAGCGTTCGATCAGCGAGCGGTCGACCTCGAGGTGGAACTGGAATCCGTAGGCGTGCTCGCCGCTCCGGAATGCCTGCACGGCGCTCGCCGGCGAACCGGCCAGGTGCACCGCCGCGGTGCCCGGCAGCCGTATGCCGTCCTCGTGCCATTGGAACACCGTCTGCCGGTCGGCGAACGTCGACAGCACCGGGTCGTCACGGCCGGCCCGGGTCAGCTCCACGTGGTGCCAGCCGATCTCGCGGAGCGGATTGCGGACCACGCTGCCGCCGAGCGCCTTCGCGAGCAATTGGGCGCCGAGGCAGATGCCCAGCACCGACATGTCCCGGTCCAGTGCCTCACGGATGATGGCGACCTCGGTCGCCAGATTCGGATAGGCGTCGATCTGGTCGGCGTTCATCGGCCCGCCCAGCACGATCAGGGCCGCGTACCTGTCCAGCACGGGCCTCAGGCCCGGATCGCGGCTGAAGTTGACATATCGGATGCGGAAGCCCGTCTCCTTCAGCAGCGGATCCAGCGTGCCCAGCGGTTCGTGCGGGACGTGCTGGAATACGAGTATCTTGGGCCTGGCCATCGACGCGCGTCCGGTACGGGATTACAGAGCTCGAGCCCCGTTATACCGTTGCGAAGCGGTCACGTGAACCCGAACTGCCGATTGATTCCGGCCCGCGCCCGCACTAAAGTGGGACGGTCCCTGAAAGCGCGCTTTGGCGGGAACTCTGGCGCTGCGGCACGCTCTGAATAAAGGATCGGACTACTGGAAATCCTGCTCGGCATCCGTATTTGAAGGCAATGACTCGCCCAGCCCCGTTCGCAGTGCTGCTCGCCGGAATCCTGGCCGGCTGTGCCTCGAACGTCACGATGAAGCCCCCCTCGATCCCGGCGCCACTCATCGAGAAGATTCCGGTCACCGTCGGCTTGCGGATGCCCGACGACTTCCAGCACTACGTTCACCAGGAGAGCGTGTACGGCAAGGAGGAATGGTCCATCGACATGGGCCGGTCCAACGCGGCCTTCTTCACCCAGCTCTTCAACTACATGTTCCAGTCCGTTGCCGTCCTCGATGCCGACGACGACCCCCAGAAGATGAACATCGATGCACTGATCGAACCCAGTATCGATGCATTCGAATTCTCCACGCCGAGCCAGAGCAACACCGATTCGTTCGCCGTGTGGATCCGTTATCGCCTGAAGGTCTACGACCATGACGGGACGCTCGTTTCCAACTGGCCCGTGGCGGCCTACGGCAAGAGCCAGACGTCCGGCGGCAAATCCAAGGCGCTGCAGCATGCCGCGGTGCTCGCCATGCGGGATGCGGCCGCGTTGATGATCATGAAGTTCGACAAGGTGACGCGGATCAGCGAGCTGGCCGACAAACCCGTCAGCCGCCCGCTGCCGACGCTCGTCACGCTGCCGCAGCCCGGCGATACGGGCAACACCGGCAATTCTGGCGACTCCGGCGATACTGGCGACTCCGGCAAGAATGGAAATAATGGCGACAGTGAAAAGCAGCAGGATGCCGCGCCCGGGGATGCGGCTCCCGGGAACGACGCACCCGAGTCCAGCGCTACCGAGGAACAGCAAGATGATGGGAGTTGAGATGGCCCGCGGGGTGGCCCTGACCCTGCTCGTCGCGACGTCGTTGAGCGCTTGTGTCACGTCGCGCGTCGAAGACGCCCGGGAGACCAAGACCGGCATCCGCGACGGCGAGTCCGTCGTCATCATGGCCAAGAGCTACCACCTCGGTAACGAGACCGAGGACAAGTACGTCGACTGCATCCAGCACGCCCTCGCCAGGGGATCGAACAAGCTCAACGTGGTCCCGAGCGACGAGTTCATCGACTCGCTGTTCCCGTGGTTCGAGCCCCGTACGGCGCCGGCCGAGACCAAGAATCTCGCCAAGCTGATGGAACGGCCGGGAGTCGCCGACAAGATCGCGCAGGAACACGTCCGTTACATCATCTGGCTGGACGGCGACACGGAACGAGTCGCCGGCGGCGGCAGCCTCTCGTGCGCGGCCGGTCCGGGCGGCGGCGGCTGCTTCGGTTTTGCATGGTGGCAGAACGATGCCGACTACAACGCGTCGATCTGGGATCTCGACGGTCTCGAGTCTGCCGGAACCGTGTCCACCGACGTGAGTGGCACCTCTTTCCTGCCGGCGCTCGTGATACCGTTGCCGCTGATCGCGCTCACACAATCGAAGGCCTGCAATACACTCGCGAAGCAACTCAGAGCATTCATCGTCGACGACGACTCGGCCTGACCGCTCCCGCCGCCCCGGCGTTCAGTAATCGGGCCGTGCGGCGCGGATGAAGGCCCTGCTGTAGAACTCCGAGGCGAGTCGATCGACCGAAACCGTCTTGCCGGACGACGGCGCGTGCACGAAGCGGCCGTTGCCGAGGTAGATGCCGACGTGCGACATCTTGCCGGCCACGTTGAAGAACAGCACGTCACCTGCCTTCAGGTGCCCGGGATCCACCGGTGCAATCGACTTCCAGAGGCCCGCCGTCGTGCGCGGCACGGGTTTGCCGGCGTGCGCGTAGGCATAGTAGACAAGGCCGCTGCAATCGAAACCGGTCGGTGTACTGCCGCCATACCGGTACGGCGCACCGACCTGGTCCAGCGCGATCGCCGCCGCCCGCTGTCCCAGCGCCGCGCTC
>JBAUVS010000286.1:0-1899 GCA_049583345.1 Woeseiaceae bacterium | reverse complement strand
TAGTCCGCGCTGACAATGATGTCCGTGCCCGCGTCGTTCTTGAACCGCAGCTTGCCGCGCGTGCTCCACGAGTCCTCATCGTCGTAGCCGTCCGACAGGTAGCCGTCATGCGTCGCGTACTGTCCGGCGAAACGGAAAGCCAGCTGATCGCCGGCCGGAATGTTGATCGCGGCCGACGTCTTGAATTCGTTGTAGTCGCCGAACTCGGCGTTCACGTATCCGTCGACGCCGTCGAAGTTCGGCCGGGCGGTGAGCACGTTGAGCGCGCCGCCGGTGGCGTTGCGGCCATAGAGCGTGCCCTGCGGGCCTTTCAGCACTTCGATCCGTTCGAGGTCGTAGAACAGGCCGACCGGTGCCGACGGCCGGGACAGGTACACGCCGTCGAGGTTGAACGCCACGCCCTGTTCGGCCCAGGCGTTCGCGCCGAAGGTGCCGATGCCACGCAAATAAATCTGCGTCAGCGCCGAGGCCGGCGCAATCTGGAGCGACGGCACAATGCGCGTCAGGTCTGCGGCTTGCGTGATGCTCTGGTCGACGAGTGTCTGGCCGGAGACGGCAGTCACCGGGATGGCGGCTTCCTGCAGGCTTTCCGCACGGCGTTGCGCGGTAACGGTGATCTCTTCGAGACCAATTTCTCTTTCAGTCGCTTGCGCATAGCTCTGGTCCGCGAGCACGAGCAGGCACATGACGGCAATGAGTTGCGAAATCTTCATGGAGCCCCCTGGAACGTTGTCGGTCGGGCCCTTATCGGCAGGTCGACCCCCTCGCGTCATGGAATCAGGCCTGTTGCAATTAGTCGAATTGTTTGTTTTGATTAAAAACAATCAGCTCTGTTAATAGTTGGTGTATGCGCTTCAAAGGCCTCGATCTCAACCTGCTGGTCGCGCTGGATGTCCTGCTCGAGGAACGCAGCGTGTCCCGTGCGGCAACGCGCCTGCACATCAGCCAGCCCGCGGCCAGTGCCGCGCTGAGCAGACTCCGCAACTTCTTCAAGGACGACCTGCTCGTGCTGCACGGCAAACGCATGATTCCGACGGCTTACGGCGAGTCGCTCGTGCCCGAGGTCGGTCGGGTGTTGGGCCAGGTGGACTCCATCATCTCCGGGTCTTCGGAGTTCGATCCGGGAAAATCCGAGCGCGTATTCCGGCTGATGGCCTCGGACTACATCGCGTCGGTCGTCGTCGGACCGGCCATCCAGACGATCGAAGACGTCGCGCCGGGCATCCAGTTTGACATCCGTCTGCCGAACGAGCAGGTCGAACTCGAGTTCGAGCGGGGAGAGATCGACCTGGTATTGACGCCGGACCAGTTCCTGGTACCGAATCACCCCGCCGAGTTGCTGTTCGAGGAACAACACGTCGTCGTCGGCTGGGCTGGCAACGCCGTGATGGATAAGGCGTTGACCCCGGAAGCGTTTCTGGGCAGCGCCCACGTCGCCGTTGCGATGGGACAGAATCGTACGCCGGCCTACGCGGAGCGGCACCTCGATGGCAGCGTCGACTCCCGGACGGTCGAGATCTATGCGCCGTCGTTTACGGTCGTGCCCTGGCTCCTGATCGGTACCCGGCGGTTGACGGTGATGCACGAACGACTCGCGAAGGCTTTCGCGAAGAATTTGCCGCTCAGGATTCAGCCGCTGCCGATCGAAATACCGCCGATGCGCGAGATGATTCAGTACCACAACGCGCGTGCACGTGATTCCGGTATCGTGTGGTTGCGGCGGCTGCTTAAGGAGACGGCGGCAGTTACGTTTATATAAATGTCAATAATACGAGTCTATAAAAACAAGCTATTAGGTTTATAGGTGGGTGCGGGATACCCTAGTCATTCCAAAATCGCTCGATTTCCGGGGGGACCGTGAACGGACTTTCCGTCCTGATCGTCGGCGGGGGCATCGGC
>JBAUVS010000285.1:0-3289 GCA_049583345.1 Woeseiaceae bacterium | reverse complement strand
GCGAAAGCCACCGCCACGGCCGGAGCGAGTAACAGGGGCACCCGCAGCGCAATACGACGTCGTCGTGCCCGTGATTCCTGGCGGGCGGCACGTCCGATGGCCTCGTGCCAGCGGGCAAGGAAACGTTCCGGCACCTGGACGGTCTTGTCATTCATGCCTTTTGGCTCCGTAGGTTGGCGTAGGTCACGCGCAGCTTGCGTACCGCGCGGAACACCGCCTGCTTGACCGATCCGACATTGATGCCGAGTTCGGCCGCGATCTCGTGGATCCGCCACTGTTCCATGTGCCTCAGGACGAAACACAGCCGCTCGATCTCGGTGAGACGCGCGAGCGCGCCGGCGAGACCGCGGTCGAACGCCGTGGCGGCGTGCTGCCGATCCGGAGGCGGGCCATCGTCCGCGACATTCTGCTCCAGGCGTTCTGTCGCCATCGCCCGGCGCTTGCGCACCAACTGCAGGGCCGCGTTGACGGCGATGCGGTGGATCCAGGTATCGAGGCGGGCACCGTGACCGAACTGGCGCCGCTTGTCCCAGGCACTGAGCAAGGC
Source organism: Woeseiaceae bacterium (assembly GCA_049583345.1). Taxonomy (GTDB): domain Bacteria; phylum Pseudomonadota; class Gammaproteobacteria; order Steroidobacterales; family Woeseiaceae; genus UBA1847. The sequence continues at coordinate 2,742 of JBAUVS010000285.1, read as the reverse complement.
GTCCTGTACGGCGTCGGCGGCCAGTTCCGGGTCCCGGGTGATGTTCAGGCACGCCGAATACCAGCGGCCCGAGCACATCGAGATCGCCTGGTGAAAGTCCGCCTCGCCCGGCGGCGAGGGACGCTTGACTTCGGTCGTCATCGAGTCTTGGATGCGCAAATGAACCATTTGGTTAGCTCGATCCTACCTATCCGTATGCGTAAACTCCCGTCCCTTCTCCTGTGCTTGCTGGCCTGCCTCGGCTGCGCCCATGCGGCGCAGCCGCTCGATATCCTGGTCTACGGCGCCACCGGCGAGGTGGGCTCGCTCATCGTCGCCGAGGCGCTGTCGCGGGGCCATCACGTGGCCGCGGTATCGCGCCATCCCGAGGAGATCGAGCTCGGCGACCCGAACCTGGAAGCGGTCCGGGGTGACCTGCTGGACATGGACAGCGTCCGCCAGCTCGTCGCCGGACGGGACGTCGTGATCGAGGCCGTTCGCGGCGTGATCGGCGATGTCAGCGATCCCGGCAATGCCCTGCAGTACCTTGCCGCGAAGAACATCGTGGCCGCGCTGCGCGAGACGGGCCCGGACAAGCCGCGTTTCATCCACGTCGGCGGCGCCGGCAGCCTGGAGGTCGAGCCGGGCGTGGTCTACGCGCAGAAGCTGCCGAAGATCGCGCTGCCGAAGGGCCTGGAGTCCGAGATCATCGGCCAGGTCTGGGCGCTGGATTTCCTGCGCAGCGTGACGGACGTCGCTTGGACCTACATCACCCCACCCAAGCATTTCACGAACGGCAAGCGGACGGCCGTATTCCGCATCGGCGGGGACCGCATGATGAAGGACGCGCACGGCAGGAGCCGCGTCTCGCGGGCGGATTTCGCGGTGGCCGTGATCGACGAAGCCGAACGCGCGGAGCACGTCCGACAGCGCATCTCGATCGCCTATTGAGCGCTACTGGGTCCGATAGCGGGCGCTGAGGCCGAACGCCCAGATGTTGTAATCGTACGACTGAGCGCCCATCGTCAGCACGGTCGGGATCGTGGCCGGCCGCACGCCATCGAGCGCCCAGTCGTGCACGTCGAGGTTCTCGTAGCGCGCGGCGAATTCGAAGCTCAGGCGTTCCGAGTGATGGTAGGTCGCCGTCACGTCCGTCGTGTCGACGTCCGAAACCAGCCTGGGCAACTGGTCAGGCACGACGACCATGTCCGTGTAACGGATGCGGGTCTCGCCCACGCCGTGCCCGAAGTCGACGCTCAGGTCGAACTTGTCGGCGATCCCCGACAGCGTCAGGCCGCCGCCGTAGTGCTGGAAGTCATCCTTGTGCCTGGCGGTCCACATCGGGCCGGCGAAGGTCTCGCTGCCCACCTGTTCGGCGTCGATCGATTCGTTGCCGAGGGTCAGATAGACCGAGGTCTTCTTGTTGACGGCCCAGCTGAAGTCGAAGGTGTAACGATCTTCCTGGCTCTCGGTCATGCCGAGCTCGGAGTGCGTGTAGCTGTCGTCCGCCCTGAACCAGGTCATGCCGACGGAAACCGGATACTGCGGCAGCGAGGCGCCGAGTGAGACTTCGCCGAACTCGCGGAAGCGGTAAGCGAGGTTGTACTTGCGCATCAGCGGGTTCTGGTCGAGGCCCATCGCGACGCCGGTGTCGTACTTGTCGATATCCCGCTTCGAGGCGCCGCCGCGGAAGTTGGCCTCGAGATACGGTGTCGGCTTCCAGCGCAACTTGCCCCAGCCCTCGTCTTCGGTCTGGCTGGCGACTTCCTGGTAATCGCGATCGAGAGCGGTGTGGTCGTAACCTCCGAGCAGCGTCACCGTGTCGAAGAGCCGGTACGAGCCGCTGAGATTCAGGCGGCCGCGCTGGAAAGAATAGGGGATGTTCTGTTCGGTGTCGCCGGAGATGAAACTGTCGGTGATGACCCGCGACCAGTCCGATACAGGGGTCTTGTTGTTGCGGTCGTCGTACCGGTAGGACAACTTGACCCGCGCTTTCGCGAGCGGGCTCGCGGTGATCGTCAGCGCGTAGTTCGATGTGTCGACCTTGCCGTCGAGCGACGTGCGCGGCAGGGGCGACGCGAGGTTCGGGTTCGACGTGTAGGGCAACAGGTTCGCATCCTGTTCGCCGCGGCCGGTCGCCACGGATACGGCGACGATCGTGTCCCAGGCGTCCGCGCGATAGGTGCCGGACAGCGAGACCTGCTGGAACGAATTGTCGGGTTCCAGGGCCGTGCGTTCGGCGTCCGCGCCGGCGAAGGACGTGAACGGATTGTCCCACGACAGGTAATTGGCCTTGTTGCCGTAGAGGGATGCGTAATACGCGAGCGTCACGTCGAACGTGTCTTGCGAATACTTCGCGCCGACGTCGATCTCGTCCGTGTAATCGTCGATCGCGCGCGGTATATACGCGCCCTGGGTGAAGTTCGCCCCGGACATGATGCGGATCCCGTCGCGTTCCTGGCGCCGATAGTTCGCATACACGTCGATGTCCCGCGTCGGCAGATAGGACGCGCCGAACTCCAGCACGCTGCGGTCGTCGCCGATCTCGGCGGGTTTCAGGGAACCGTTCAGCGCGCTCATGCCGGAGGTCACCGGAGCCCGCACCCAGCCGGAGGGCAGGTTGTAGGCGTCGCCGCTGCGCGTATAAGGCGTCCGGGTCGTGCCGAACAGTCGATAGGGCAGTTCGCTGTAGCCGAGATCGACGGAGAAAGTCCCCGGGCGGGCGACCGAAACGTCGACGACCCGGGAGTCCAGCCCGAGATC
>JBAUVS010000284.1:0-1842 GCA_049583345.1 Woeseiaceae bacterium | reverse complement strand
CCGGGGTAGGACATCGGCGTGTACAGGAAGCGGTCGACGACGAGCGTGCCGGCTTCCTTGTCGAGTTCGTACTTGATGGGCTGACCGCCCACGGGCACTTCCACGATGACGTTGACGTCTTCGGGCGGCGCGTGACCGATGGCGATGGCGTCGATGCGCATTTCTCTGTTCCCGGCCGCTGTCAGTCGGACAGCCGGCGCGCTCCGGACCCGGCGGGCGGCTTGTTCAGCGCCGAGGCGAGCGGATCGCGGTAATAGACCGCATCGCGGAAGTCCTTCTGGATCTCGAGCTTACCGAACGGCCGGTAAAACAGGAACAGCACGGCCGTGAGATGGTTCTTCGGGTCGACCCAGAACAGCGTGTTGGCGGCGCCGTCCCAGAAGAACTCGCCGACGGCGCCCGAGGCCTCGGCCTGGCTGTCGGGCGGCGCGATGCGCACCGCGAAGTCGATGCCGAAGCCGACCCGGCCCTTGTTGGGCAGCCAGGACCGGTCGACGACCGTCGCCGGCATTGCGTCGGTCGCCATGAGCCGGATCGTCTCGGGCTTCAGGATGCGAACGCCGTCGAGTTCGCCGCCGTTCAGCAGCATGCGGGCGAAGCGCATGTAATCGTCCAGCGTCGAGGTCAGCCCCGAGCTGCCCGGCTTGAGCGGCCAGTCCTGCCGATTGAAGGCGAGCGCCTCGTCGTCGGGCTGCCGCGTGAAACTGCCGTCGGGGTTGCGGGTGTACAGCGCCGAGATGCGCTGGCGCTGGTCCGGGCGCAGCACGTACTGGGTCTCCGTCATCCCGAGCGGATCGAGCACGCGCTCGCGCAGCATCGTCTCGAACGGCTTGCCGCTCAGCACTTCGACGAGCCGCGCCTGCACGTCCACCGAGATGCCGTAGATCCAGTGCGTGCCAGGATCGTCGAAGAGCGGCAGGCCCGCGAGTTTTTTCGTGAGCTCTTCGAGCGTGTTGTCGCGGTTGCCGGGATCGATGGCCCGGAAGCGCTCGGCCGCCCAGTTCGTGTATCGGCTGTCGTCGCTGCCGAAGCCCGCCGTGTGCCGCAGGATGTCCCGGATCGTCGGCGGCCGCGACGGCGCGCGGAGCCGGGCCTCGTCGCCCTCCCCGCCGTCGTACACCTCGATGCCCTCGAATTCCGGCAGGTATTTCGACAACGGATCGTCGAGATCGAACAGGCCCTGCTCGTAGAGGGTCATCAGGGTGACGCCGGTGATCGGCTTGGTCATCGAGAAGATTTGTACCAGCGTGTCCCGCCGCATCGGCCGCTTCGCTTCGCGGTCCGCCTGCCCGAATGCCCCGAAGTAGGCTTCCCTGCCGTCCTCGTAGACGAGTGCCGAGACGCCGATCAGATCGCCGCGCGCGACGTAGCCGCCCAGGACTTCGTCGATCCGGGCGGGATCGACGAGGCCGTTATCGGCATCCGCAGCGCCGGTTGATTTGGCATGGCCACCGCCGCAGGAGGCGACCAGCAGCGTCACTACGGGAAGCACGAGAGCCTTCATGGCGCGACATAGTACACTCGACCGCACGTGCAGGAGGCCAGGTGACCCGACAGCGGACGACAGCGATTCCCCGGCGCAGCATCGGCAGGACCGGCTTGCGCGTCACGGAACTGGGTCTCGGCGGCGCCCCGCTGGGCAACCTGTACCGGTCCGTGTCCGCGGACGCTGCCGCGGCCACCGTGGACGCCGCGGTCGCGGCCGGCATCCGCTATGTCGACACCGCCCCATACTACGGTTTCGGCCTCTCGGAACGGCGCCTCGGCGACGGCCTGCGCGAGCAGGCCGCGGATTTCGTGCTGTCGACCAAGGTCGGCCGCCTGCTCCGCCCGCTGCCGGGT
>JBAUVS010000283.1:0-6812 GCA_049583345.1 Woeseiaceae bacterium | reverse complement strand
ATGGTGCCGGGCCGGCCCGGGATGCCCGCGCACGATGGCGAGCGCGAGGCCGTTGAATGCCTTGCGCCCGGAGGATCGGAACGGCACCAAGCTCGTCGGGTCGTCGATGAATGCATTGCGTACTATGGCTTCGGCCTCGACCTTGTGATCGTCGCAGGATACTGCACCGCCGGGGCGCTGTGCAGTCGGGACCACAAGAGTGCCCCTTGGCGCGCCCGCCGCACTGAATCGTGGGGGACAAGTGCGGCCGGCACGCCGCGGGGCATATTCGCCGATAAAAAAAGGACGGCCGCCTTACGGCAGCCGTCCTCGGGGGGGCCTGATTAGAACGAACCTCTCAGGCCGAGCGTGTACGTCGCGCCGGGATAGTAGATCTGGTTCACGGTGCCTGTGTACTCGTACCACTGTCCGACCGGTTCGTTGGTCAGGTTATACGCGTCGAAGGTCAGTACCAGATCCATCGACGTTGGCAGCCTGTAGCTGGTCGCCAGGTCTAGCTGCGACCGGGCGATGTCGACCGCACGCCGCAAAGGCAACGGATCGCCATCGTAGTTGGAGTCCGTCGGTCCGGAAGCGATCGCTTCGTCCTGATGGAAATATGTCACGCGAACCTGGAACGCATCGTTCTCGTAGTAACCCGTCAGGTTGTACGACCAGGGCGAGATGCCGAGGACGTTAGCGTCGGGATTAGCCGAAGACTGGTTGATCTTCGTGACGCTGACGTTGAAGCCGAGGCCTTCGACCAGGTTGTCCAACGGCTGAACCCAGATGCCCTCGAAGCCTTTCAGCGACGTGCTGCCCTCGACGTTGATCTGCGTCGTGATGACGGTCTTGCATTGCGGACTGTCGAGCCCGCCGCAGGCCACGATCTCGTCCCAACGCGCCTGGTCGGACTGGATGTCCGACAGATCTATGCCGTAGTTCGCGACGTCCCTGATCTGCACTTCGAAGTTGTCGCTACGCGTGAAGCCGTCGATCTTCTTGTTGAAGAACGTGAGCCCGACGTAGCCGATATCGCCGAAATACCACTCGCCGCCGATGTCGATGTTGTCCGAGAAGTACGGGCTCAGGTAGGGGTTGCCCGCACGGACGGTGGAGATGCCCACGCTGCTCCAGGCGGCGTTCGGGAACATGTACGCCGGGTTGGCCCGCGTCATCGAGCGAGACGCGGCGGCGCGCAGTTTGATGTCGTCGGTCAGGTCGAAGACCGTGCTGAACGACGGCAACCATTCGGCGTATGTGGCCTTGGTCGTGATGTACTGGTCAGCGGCGGTGTCCAGGTATCCCATGGTCTGGTCGGTCGTTACCCAACGCACGCCGACGTTGGTGCGGATCGCGCGACCGAGCATCTCACCTTCCGTATTCAACATCGCGTAGAGCCCGGTATAGGTTTCGTCGATGTCGCCAACCGACTGGCCGAACTCGTCACCACCGGTCAGGGTCATGGCCTTATACCAGTCCCTGTAACCCTCGGCCTGCTTGATCGCCTTGTAGTTGATCTGCGCCCAGCCCGAATAGCCCAGGTTGCCGTCCATGGTCCCGCCGTAGTCCGACACGTTCATCGGCATTAGATACTGGTTCGGGTCCGGGATGGCCGCATAGACGTCTGTCGTGTAGTTCGTCGGGGCGGCATAGGCCTTCATGTTCCGCTGCGCCTCGTCGTAGGCTACACCGAACTTGACACCGTTGCGGTCCGGCTCTTCCCCGAGACCGAAGTCCGCATGCAGGCCCTTGGTCTCGGTCACGCGGTGCGCGCGCGCCATCCGGAAGCCGGAGGCGCCGTTATACCACTGCCAGCCTGTCGTGCCGTTGACGTCGAACCCGACGTCGAATGACGGTACGTCGCCATTTTGTGTATAGGTCGTGACGTCGTTCGGGGTTGCGTACAACCAGGTCGGGTTGTCGCGGTCGAACGTCGACTTGGTATAGCTCGCCGAAACGTCCATGCCCAATGCATCGTTGATCTGCCAGTTGAAGCTCGGCATGAGCGAGTAGAAATCCAGGTCCTCGATGTAGTCGCGCTCCTCCGTGAAGTAGCTGGAGTTGTACAGCGTGACGCCCGTGATGACGCCATTGCTGTCGACCGTCATGTTCTCGGGAACCATCGCATTGCCGGCATTGAAGAACGTGTTTCGGGCATACAGCATCATGTCGGCCCGGTTGAAATGGTTTTTGCCCTTTGTGTACAACGTGTCGATGGCAAAATGCATCTCGTCCGAGGGCTTGTACTCGAACGAAATCAATGCGGTCGTCGTGTCGCGATTGCCGTCCACGAGTACGCCGCGGCCGAGGTACGGAAAGATGGCGGTATCGAGCGTTTCCGCGCTCTGCCCGGTGATCGCCTCGAGGTCCAGCGGATCGCCGACGTTGACGCCGGGATGCGCCGCCGCATAGTCGGCCGTGGCGGTCGGATTCCATTCGAAGCGGTTGCGGCCGATCGAACCCGGCGCGCAGGTCATGCCGCCGTTACCGTCGTCCGCCACGAGGCAGCCGTCGGTGTAGCCGATCGTCTCGTAGCCGTCCACACGCATCTTGTTGTGTTTTGTCGCGACACCGACCAACAGTCCGACGGTGTCGTTCCACGTGTTGCTGTAAGTTACCGAGGCTCGCGGGCTCGTATCGCCGTTGATGTCGGTGTAGGCGCCTTCGGCCGAGAACTTGATCTGCTGTCCCGGCGTGTCGAATGCGCGCGCTGGGCGCAGGTTCACGTAGCCGGAGATGCCGCCTTCCAGCTGCGCGGCGTTCGACGACTTGGACACGGCGAGGCTCGTGAACAGCTCGGAGGGAAACACGCCGAGGTCAACTTCGCGGTTGCGCTGGCCTGCGTTGAGCGGGCCGTCGGAGGCGAGCCAGATGTTGTTGCCGTTCAGCACCACCTTGGTGAAGCTCGGGCCGAGTCCGCGTACGGAGATCTGCAGGCCCTCGCCGGTGACTTCGCGGCTGATCTTGACGCCGGGAATCCGGTTCAGCGATTCCGCGAGGTTCTGGCTGGGCAGCTTGCCGATGTCGTCGGCGAAGATCTCGTCGGAGAAGCCGTTGGACTCACGTTTCGCGGCGGTCGAGTTCAACAGACTGCCCTTGTAGCCCTTGACGACGATCTCTTCCATCGAGTCGTCCTGTGCGAACGCGGCCGCCAGTGGTGCGATCAGCACCGCGGCTCCGGCGAGCACTGCGACAGCACGCATTCGACGACGACTGACGTCGCCGCGGTCAACAGATAGGAATTTCATTGCTTTCCCCCTTTGTACGATACGTGATGCGCCCCGCGGGCGCAGCGCGTGCCGCGCTCGTCGGGACGGTTCTTGTCAACGCGCCGAATGGTTTGTTTGGTAGCGCTAACATACGGAGTCTCTTATTTTTGATGCTGGGTGTCAATGCGTATGAACCGCAGCGATCGACCGGCATGGTAGCGCTTTGCGCCGGGGCTCAGTGCCCCGGCGCGTAGGGGAAACTCAGCGCTTCGTAGTACTCGAGCGAGTGCGCCGGCACTCGGCTGCCGGCGGGCAGAGCGCGCCCGGAAACGTGCATGAAATAGGAAACACAGGCATCGCGCCACCAGAGCGCCTCGCGGTGCTGCACCTCGAGATAGACGCGCGTCTTTTCGAAACGTTCGGCATCGACCCAGGGCTCGAGCGAGGCCCAGGTCGCCTGCAGCGCCTCGACTTCGGCAACACCCCGGCCGTAGTGCGCGACCAGTTCCTGCCAGAGCGTCTCCCCGGACTTCATGCGGTAGTCCCACGGCAGGTGGTGGAACCAGAGCAGGTATTGGTCGGAGACCGTGTCGAGATCGCCGAAGCGCCGCGCCACCGGCTTCGCGTATTGCGCCACGGCATCGCTGCCGGACTTCGTGCGATCGAAACCGATGCCGTCCGCGTCGGCCCGGTGGTAGTAGACGGGATTCCACTCCGGCCGGTCCAGGTCATCGACCCACGGCCCCGGCCCGTAGTGGTGACCCGTGGCCATCAGGTGTGCGAGGCCGAGCGGCGTCATGTAATCGACGACGGCTTCGCGCGAGCGCATCATCATGCCGAGGGCCGGTTCGACGAAACGTTCGTCGTCCGTGAACGTCATTTCGAGCCACTCTCTCGCGATCGAGCGCGCGGAGGCTTCCGGATCCCACGCGAGTCTGCCGAAGGCGTACCAGTTTGCCTGTTCGAACGTCGAGCCGCACCAGTCACGGTCGTCGCCGGTATTGGCGACACCGGCGATGCCGGTACGCGCGTAGCCATGCAGTTCGCCGTCGATGATGCGGGCGACGGTGGATCCCGGTCCCTTCGCGTACGTGTCCGCCTTCAGTACTTCCTCGTACAGCGCACCGAGGTAGACGAGGTGCGTCGCGAAACCGAGGTATTCCTTGGTGATCTGGAACTCCATCATCAGCGGCGTGTGCGGCATCGCGCCGAACAGCGGATGGAAGGGCTCGCGCGGCTGGAAATCGATCGGGCCGTTCTTGACCTGCACCAGCACGTTGTCCGCAAACTTGCCGTCGAGCGGCTTGAATTCGTCGTAGGCCTGCTTCGCCCGATCCTCGGCATTGTCCGAGGCGTAGACGAAGGCGCGCCACATCACGATGCCGCCGTGCGGCGCGACCGCCGCGGCGAGCATGTTGGCGCCGTCCGCGTGGCTGCGTCCGTAGTCCTGCGGTCCCGGCTGGCCCTCGGAATTGGCCTTGACGAGGAATCCGCCGAAATCGGGGATCGCGGCATAGATCTCGTCGGCCTTCGTGCGCCACCAGTCACGCACCTTCGGGTCGAGCGGGTCGGCCGTGTCGAGACCGCCGATCTCCATCGGTGCGCTGAACCGTGCAGAGAGATAAACGCGGATGCCGTACGGGCGGAACACGTCGGCCAGCGCCGCCGCCTTCGCGATGTACCGCGCCGTCAGGCTATCGGCGTTCGCGTTGACGTTGTTCAGCACCGTTCCGTTGATGCCGACAGATGCGTTAGCTCTCGCGTAGTCCGTGTAGCGCGGGTCCCGGAAGTCGGGAAGATGCCACCAGTCCCAGAGCGACTGACCCGCGTACCCGCGCTCGATCGTGCCGTCGAGGTTGTCCCAGTGATTCAGTACCCGCAACCCGATCTTCGGCTTCGACGCGATGTCGATGCCGGCAAGCCCCGCGCCGGTCTGCGCGCGACGCAGCAGCGCGAATGCACCGTAGAGCAGTCCCCTGTCGCCGTTTGCCGCGACGACGGTGACCTCGTGATCTGCAATCTCGGCGCCGCGTATGACGTAGCCCTCGCTGCCGAGGCCATCCAGCGGCAGGTGGAGAGCGGCGATCGCCGGCATGTCCGCCGGCGTGCCGAGCACGATGGCGCCGTCCGCGGGCGTGACGCTCTCCGGCACGTCGGCAGCGAGCAATCCGCCGAGGCCGCGCCTGAGTTCGGCGATCGCTACCCGAACGGTCGGCGACGGTTTACCGGATGCGGTCACGATCGTCCTGGCCAGCGGCGCGAGTGCTTCCCGCTCGGCGACCGGCAACGGCCGATAGCGCAGCCAGAGGTCGTAGCCGTCTTCCGCGTGTGCGGTGCCGAGGCAGAACAGGAAGACGGCTGCGGCGACGACGAGGCCGGCGGGTCGCTTTTGCATGTGTACTCCTACTGATTGACAGCACGGCCGATGTTAAAGCATGGTATCGCTACCATTTCGGTGCGTGTCAAGTCCGGGGGACGGACGAACTTCGAACAACATCGCGCACCGATTCGAGGGGCGGAAAACATGATTGCGAATTTCGATCGAGCTTTGTCGAGATCGCTGGCGGTCCTCGGGCTGTCCGCGTGCGTCTGGGCCTGCGCGGCGGCGAGTGCCGCCGAGGCACCGCTGTACAAGGATCCCGCGGCGCCCGTCGAGAAGAGGATCGACGATCTCGTCGCGCGCATGACGCTCGACGAGAAAATCGCGCAAATCACCTCCGTCTGGGACGACAAGGCGACGATGTTCGACGACAGGCTCCGGTTCGATCTCGCGAAGACCCGCGAGCGGATCCCGTACGGCATCGGCCAGTTCAGCCGGCCTTCGGATGCGAACGGGCCGGGTTCGCCCCGCGTCGTACCCTGGCGCGACGTGCGTTCGACCATCGAACTCGTCAACGCGCTGCAGAAGTATGCCCTCGAAGACACCCGTCTCGGCATCCCGATCCTGTTTCACGGCGAGGGCCTGCACGGCTACCAGGCGCTCGGCGCGACGAGCTTCCCGCAGGCGATTGCGCTCGCCTCGTCGTGGGATCCCGGACTCGTGCGCGACGTGAATGCCGTCACCGCGCGCGAGATTCGCGCGCGCGGCGTCGAGCTCGTCCTGTCCCCGGTGGTCGACGTCGCCCGCGACCCGCGCTGGGGACGCATCGAGGAGACCTTCGGCGAGGATCCGTACCTCGTCGGCGAGATGGGCGTGGCCGCCGTCGAGGGCCTGCAGGGCGATTTCGTGGACGGCAGGCTGGCACCGGGCAAGGTCTTCGCGACGCTCAAGCACATGACCGGGCACGGCCAGCCGGAGAGCGGCACCAATGGCGGTCCGGCGCCGATCTCCGAGCGCGAACTGCGCGAGAACTTCTTCCCGCCGTTCGAGCAGGTCGTGAAGCGCACGGGCATCCGTGCCGTGATGGCGTCCTACAACGAGATCGACGGCGTGCCGAGCCACGCGAATCGCTGGCTGTTGCACGACGTGCTGCGCGGCGAGTGGGGCTATACCGGGGCCGTGGTCAGCGATTATTACGCGATCGAGCAGCTCGCCGACCTGCATCACATTGCGAAAGACCCTGCCGAGGCGGCGCTGATCGCGCTCGCCGCCGGCGTCGACGTCGACCTGCCGAGCGGACG
>JBAUVS010000282.1:0-11994 GCA_049583345.1 Woeseiaceae bacterium | reverse complement strand
GGCCCGATTCGATCGTGCTGATCGTCTTGCGGGTAACGCCGATGGCCTCGGCAAGCTCCGCCTGGCTCATCCGGTGCTCAGCCCGGAACACGCGAATCCGGTTGTTCAGTGCCGCGTTCATGCCTCGATTTCTTCGCCACTCATATTGCTGCGCAGGTACAGCACGAAGAACACGATGCTGTAGCTCAATGTCAGGATGCAGGTCAGCAATTCGAGGTAATACGTCGCGGGGAGGACTGACGCCGGGTCGTGCGGGCCGTAGAAGATGACATCTGGCTCAGTCCATTCGCCGATCGCAGAGGCCATGAAGAACGTAAAGAACCAGGAGACGGCGAAGGCAATAAAACTGGTTCGTTCCACGTAGCTTTCCATCAGCATGCTTCGGCAGCGCTGCCTCGAGGTGCCCGAGCGGCCGCCGAGGATTCTGCTCGTGTAGACGAGCAGGACCGCGAGCGCGAGCAGCTGCGATACGAGGAGCACGAAATGGAGAACCTTCATCCAGCCGAATTCGCTGCTCGGGAAGTAGTACTCGAGTGCCCGGGTGCCCTGGCCCAGACCGATCAGGAAAATGAACCCGACGAAGATGAGACGGTGGCGTTCGAAGGCTTCGGCCAGGCGGGCCTGCGGGAGAGTCGGCATTTCTTCTACCTCGTTTTGAGAAGTATCGTTATCAAAAGTAGTAGTATACGACACAAAAGATAACCTAAAGGTTACATTTGTGCAAGTACTTTTCGCCGACGGCGTTAGGCTTTGGATATGTTCAGGGTTTTGGGGAATTGGTGGAGCGGAGGAGGATCGAACTCCCGACCTTCGCATTGCGAACGCGACGCTCTCCCAGCTGAGCTACCGCCCCACGCGGACGGCTATTCTACACGGATTGGCGAGAGCGGAAAGCTCGCACGGAAGGCCCGCCGGCGGGCTAAAGCGCGCCCGGAAATCGAATAAAGAGCAGTATTCCTGGAGGACAAGAAAATGACGTTCCTTAAGAAGTGGGCCCCGGTAATTCTCAGTCTCCTGCGCATCCTTTCCGCGTTCATGTTCATCCAGCACGGCACGGCCAAGATGTTCGGCTTCCCGATGTCGATGGGACCCGGCCAGCTGGACTACTTTTCGCTGATCGGGCTGGCCGCGATACTCGAAGTGGCGGGTGGATTCCTGCTCCTCATCGGCCTCTTTACGCGACCCATAGCCTTTATCCTTTCGGGTGAGATGGCATTTGCCTATTTCATGGCGCATGCCCCGAACGGTTTTTGGACGTTAGTCAATCACGGCGAGTCTGCCGTGTTCTTTTGCTTCGTCTTTCTCTACATCGCGGCAGAGGGCGGGGGAAGCTGGAGCGTGGACAAGCTGCGAAAGAACTAGCCGCAGGTTGCACTTGGCATACCGGGTCAGCAATTGTTGCCCAAAAGATTCGCTGTCCGGAGGCTACCAGCCAGCCTGCGCGCGGAGCGCAAGGCGTTTGCCTATACTAACGCCCTTATAGGGTCAATGAACGCCAAAGATTGGAGTCTTGCCATGTCCAAGCTCTGTAAGACATTGCCTCTGTTTGCCGCCATTGTGCTGGTTTCCTTGCCGGCAGCGGCCGCGAGCATCGACGAACTATTCGAACAGCCAAAGGTAAGCCAGATCAAGATTTCTCCGACCGGAGACTATTTGGCAATCAAGGTTTTTGAAGATGGAGTTCATTCACTGGTATTCGTGGACCGGGAGTCCCGGGACATTGTCGGTAGTCTCAAGTTTGGCGGATCAAATGAAGTGGGGAACTTTTACTGGGCCAACCAGGAACGCGTCGTCGCTGAAGTGTACGAGGTCGGCTATACACAGGAAGCACCAAAATATTACGGAGAACTGTACGCGATCAACTACGATGGCACGAAAGCGGAACTTATTTTTGGCTACCGATCCGGAGATGCAGGTACCGGCCGCATCCTTGCTTTTGGCAGACCCGGGGAGGCTAGAACAGGCACCATAGTCAAGAGGAAGACCGCAGACTATGCCTGGGCTCGAATGATAGACCCCTTCCCCGGCGACGATCGGGAAATACTCATTTCGTCTACGTCCATGTCGGAATCTCACGGCAAACGCCCGGTCGCAATCATGTTGGATATCTATTCCGGCGTGGAAAAAGAACGACTACATGCCTCGAAGTTTCCTGACGGGAGGTTCTATACCGACAGCCAGGGAGAGATTCGCCTGGTAACCAGCCTCGATGACGAGAACAATATTCATGTGGAAGGTCTACCTGCGGGGGCGCAGGACTGGATTGAGTTTCCCGAACCAAACTTCGGATCGTACTTTACGCCAATCGCGATATCCGACGACCAGAAATCAGCGTACGTCCTGGACAATATCAACAGCGACAAGGTGGGTGTGTACGAGTTGTCACTCGATGGGAAAGAATACAAGCAGGTATACGTCAACGACGATGTGGACATAACCAGCGTGAATACAAGTTCGGACGGAAGAAGCGTCTATGCAATGAGGATTGACAAGAACTACCCGAGCTACCTTGTATTTTCAAGCGCCCATGAGGAAGCGCAAATATTCAAGAGCATGCTTGCAACCTTTCCGGGCCAAACGGTCGATATCACCAGCCGCAGTCGTGACGGTCAATTCTGGATTGTCCACGCCAGCTCAGACGTGGATCCGGGCAGTTTCTATCTGTTCGACAAGGAAAAGAACACTCTGAGTTTGATTTACAAATCCTTGCCAAATATAGATAGCAATGATCTTGCAGTCGTCAAACCAATCGAGTTCGATTCATTTGATGGACTCAAGATCACTGGCTATTTTACTCCGGCCAGAATTAGCGGTGATGCAGTCGCGCCGCTGGTCGTGTTGGTCCATGGTGGACCGCGTTCCAGGGACTACTGGCAGTTCGATCCCGAAGTGCAAGCGCTGGCGACACAAGGATTTTCCGTGCTGCAGGTCAATTATCGGGGATCCGAGGGTTTCGGGGAAAGTTTCATGCGTGCAGGGAATCTGCATTGGGGCGATGCCGTTCAGCAGGACATCATCGCGGGGACCCGCTGGGCAATTGCGAACGGCAAGGCTGACAAGGGAAAAGTCTGCATGATGGGCGCGAGCTTTGGCGCTTACTCCGCGGTGCAAAGCGCCGTTTTGGAACCCGATCTATATGCGTGCGTCGTAGCGAATGCTGGAATTTACGATCTCGAGCTTTTGTACAAGCGGGGAGAAATCGAGGAGAAGTATTGGGGTGACGCTTACCTTGAAGAAGTCATCGGTCGCGATGAAGAGCAATTACGAAAATTTTCGCCAGTCAATAATATTGCCGCACTCAAATCACCGATATTCGTTGCGCATGGAAAGCAGGACAACATCGCACCGTATGAACACGCAATACATTTGAGACAGGAACTCAAGAAGAACCATAAGCAATATGAATGGTTTGTAAAGAGCAGTGAGGCACACGGATTTTACGATACGAAAAACCAGGTGGAATATATGAAGGCGGTGATCGCGTTTCTGAACAAGCACCTGTATCACTAGCTTTTTAAACTCGCAATAGGCGGCCAGAAACGGGTCAGTTTGCAATGCCTATGCGCAAAATGCGGATCAATTACATTTCGATGCATGATCAGCTTTGGTTGAACGAGTCAGACACGACAAATGCCGTGCGACCAAGCGGTACTATTGAATTCTGGTGTTACGGATGAGAGGAGAAATCCTGCATTGATCCGTAGACCGTGCACGAACTGCCCAGAGTCCGCTTCGTTTTGATTGCAGCAGCTTTGATTGGTAAGGGAAGCTGTGATCTCCTTGGATCCAGATCGTTGGTGTTACGCATCGCGAAATGCGGTGCGCAAGAAAAAGGGCTAGCCGAAAATTGGCTAACCCTTTGTTTTATTTGGCACTCCCTACCGGATTCGAACCGGTGTTACCGCCGTGAGAGGGCGGCGTCCTGAACCACTAGACGAAGGGAGCGTTGTTGCCCGCGCTGGCGGGCCCGCCATTATACGACTCTGCGTTGGCGGCTCAAGCCTGCGCGCGACGCGTCAGGGCTTTACCCGGAAGCCGATGTAGGCCAGGTGGTCCATGCGGTCTTCCGATGCCTGCGACCAGGCGTAGGAATTCAGGTAGCCCGCCGTCAGGGACAGGCGCGGCGACAGTGGCGTTTCGATGCCGACGAACGTGCGGTTTACCTTGAGGCCGCCGGCTCCGGACCAGTCGGCGGCGCCGAGGTAGAAGAACGGCTCGATGCTGAGCAGAAAGCGGTTCGTGCCGTCGCCGAGCGGCCGCGAATACTGCAGGCGATAACGCAATACGACCGCCAAGTCCTCGCCGACGCTGACGTCGCGCTCTTCGAGACGTACTCGCATTGTCAGCCGGGCGCCGGCCCAGCTTCCCGCCGTCCAGTCGAGCTGCTGCCAGTAGCGATTCTCGGTGGCGGTGGCGCCGCCGGCCTCCGTGCGAAACCGCGCATATCCTGCCCAGGCCTGCAGGCTGCCGGCGACGTCGTAACCGATCGCGGGACGCACGAGGTACTGGCTTGCGCCGCTGCCGACATCGGGGTAACGCGCCTGCACGTCGACCCAGTACTGCCAGCGGCCCGGTCCATCGTCGGACGGCAGCGGTTCGGTGATGACGGCACCCAGCCACGCTCCCGCGTAGTTCTCGGCGGCCATAGTGGCCTGCGGCAGAGCAAGCGCGACGAGTGCCGCCAGGCGCAGCCGAACGGCAATTCGGGGGCTGTGGGTTGCAGTTGCCGGCATTGCTGTCGTCCAGGTCGATCTTCCGGCTACCCGGGGCGGGCCGGGCTGCTATCATACGGGCGCCTAACCAATCCTCAAGCGGAAATACCTTGAACAACAGCGGGAACCCGCAGCAGAAAGCTCCCCGGATCATCCCCCGTGCCGAACACAACGTCTCCCGGGACGAGATTTCCAAGAATGCACTGAAAGTCCTGTATCGCCTGCACAGCGCCGGCTATCAGGCCTTTCTGGTGGGCGGCGGCGTGCGCGATGCGATCCTGGACCTGCACCCCAAGGACTTCGACATCGCGACCGACGCGACGCCGGACGAGGTGCGGGCGCTGTTCCACAATTGCCGGCTGATCGGGCGCCGGTTCCGCCTGGCGCACGTTCGCTTCGGCCGCGAAGTCATCGAGGTGGCGACTTTCCGGGCCGCGTCCGACCGCGACCACGACGATCACGTCCGCGACGAGGCCGGCCGCATCGTCCGCGACAACGTCTACGGCACGATCGAGGAGGACGTCTGGCGGCGCGACTTCACCTGCAACGCGCTGTACTACAACATCGCCGACTTCAGCATCTGGGACTATGCGGGCGGCATGCGGGACATCGAGCAGCGCCGGATCGTCCTGATCGGCGACCCCGACAAACGCCTGCGCGAAGATCCCGTGCGCATGCTGCGTGCCGTGCGCTTCGCCGCCAAACTCGGATTCAGCATCGACCCGGCACTGCAAAAGGCGATCGCCCAGGACCTGCCGCTGCTCGTCAGCGTGCCGGCGGCACGGTTGTTCGACGAGTTCCTGAAGCTGTTCCAGGCAGGTTTCGCGGAGAAGACCTTCGATCTCCTGCGCGAGTTCAAGCTGTTCGGCGAACTCTTCCCGGCGACGGCCCAGGAACTCGACGAGGACGCGGAGTTCCGGGAGTTCGTGCGGGCCGCATTGCGGAACACCGACCGTCGGGTCGCGCAGAACCTGTCGGTGACGCCGATGTTCCTGCTCGGCGTATTCCTCTGGGCGCCCGCGAGGCGGCTCGCGGCGATGACGCGCGAAAAGGAGCAGATGTCGGAGCCGCAAGCACTGAGCCTGGCGGCCTATGAACTGTCCGCCCAGCAGCAACGGCGCATCGCGTTGCCACGCCGGTTCACCGTACCGATGCGAGAGATGCTCGCCCTGCAGCCGCGTTTCACCCAGACCAACGGCAAGCGCGCGATGAAGCTGCTCGACCACCGTCGCTTCCGCGCGGCCTATGATTTCATGACGCTGCTGGCCGAAGTCGGCCAGTTCGACCGGGAGACGGCGGACTTCTGGAGCAAGGTGCAGAACCAGTCTCCGGACGAACGTGCCGAGAGCTTCCAGGTGCGCAAGTCGACCCAGGGCGACAAGCGCCGGCGGCGTCGCCGCCGGCGACGGCCGAACCAGGCGACGAATTCATGAGCGACGGCCCGGCCCGCGAATCCACGGCATACATCGGGCTGGGCAGCAATCTCGACGACCCGGAGCGCCGGATCGCGCGCGCCGTCGAGAGCCTGGAGGCACTGCCGGACACGCAGGTGACGGCACGCTCCTCCCTGTACCGGTCGGCACCGCTCGGGCCGCCGGACCAGTCGGATTTCCTCAATGCGGCCGTAACGCTGCGCACCGCGCTCGGCCCGCACGACCTGCTGGGCCGCCTGAAGGCCATCGAACGGGACCAGGGGCGCAAGCCGGGGCCCCGCTGGGGGCCGCGCGTCATCGACCTCGACCTGCTGGTCTACGCCGACGCGGTCATCGACGAGCCGGGCCTCGTCGTGCCGCACCCGGGCATCTCGCTAAGAAATTTTGTATTGTTGCCGCTCCGGGAAATCGCGCCCGACCTCGAGGTACCGGGGCTGGGACGCGTGGCGGACATCGCGGTCGACGAACAGGAACCGCGCATCACCCGGGTCTCCTGACGACGAGAGTATCGCCATTTGAGCCTACCGAAACGCAGCAAGTCGACGCCGCGCTTCATCGCGGTCGAAGGTCCGATCGGCGTCGGCAAGACCAGCCTGGCACGCAAGCTCGCAGAGAGCCTGTCGGCCGACCTCGTGCTCGAGGAAGTGTACGAGAACCCGTTCCTGGAACGCTTCTACCGGGAAGGGCGGTCGGCGGCGTTGCCGGCACAGATGTATTTCCTGTTCGCCCGGGCCCGCCAGATCGAGGGGCTGCGCCAGTCGGACCTGTTCGCGAACGTGCGGGTGGCGGATTACCTGTTCGCCAAGGATCGCCTGTTCGCCGAACTCAATCTCACGCAGGACGAACTGGATCTGTACGACCAGGTCGTCGCCACGCTCAAGATCGATCCCCCGGTCCCCGACCTCGTGATCTACCTGCAGTCTTCGGTCGATGCGCTGCTCGAACGCATCGCGCGGCGCGGCATCCCGGCCGAGCGGGCGATCGACCGGCGCTATCTCGAGCGGCTGAACGATGCCTATGCGCGCTATTTCCACGCCTACGACGATGGTCCGCTATTGATCGTGAACGCGTCGCAGATCGATCCGATCTCGAACGGCGCCGACTACGACCAGTTGTTCCGGCAGATCGAGAAGACCACCGGCGGCCGCCACTTCTTCAATCCCGCGGCGGCCGCGCTGGCCTGAGAGACAGCTCGCATGTACACCCAACTCGAGCAACGCGACATGGCTGAGCCGCCGATCAATGTGTCGACGCTGCAGCGGATGAAAGCCGACGGCGACAAGATCGCCTGCCTGACGGCATACGACGCGAGTTTCGCGGCGCTCATCGATGCGGCGCGGGTCGACGTCGTGCTGGTCGGCGACTCGCTCGGCATGGTGATTCAGGGCCACGACACGACGGTGCCGGTCACGGTCGACCACGTCATTTATCACAGCAAGGCGGTGGCCCGGGGCCTGCGCCATGCCTTCCTGATGGTCGACATGCCGTTCATGAGTTACACGAGCAACGATCAGGCGCTGACGAACGCCGTACGCCTGATGCAGGAAGGCGGCGCAATGATGATCAAGCTCGAAGGCGGCGAAGGCCAGGTCGAGATCGTCGAGCACCTGTCCCGGCACGACATCCCGGTCTGTGCGCACCTCGGCCTCAAGCCGCAGTCGGTGCACAAGATCGGGGGATTCCGCGTCCAGGGCAGGGAACCCGACAAGGCCAACGAAATGGTTGCCGCGGCGAAGCGCCTGCAGGACGCCGGCGCGGACGTCGTCCTCCTCGAGTGCGTGCCGAACGAAGTCGGCGAAGCCGTGACGAAGAAACTCGAGGTCCCCGTGATCGGCATCGGCGCGGGGCCGCAGGTCGACGGCCAGATCCTGGTGCTCTACGACATGCTCAACATCACGCGAGGCCGCCTGCCGCGCTTCGTCCGCAATTTCCAGCAGGGGCTGGATTCCCCGTTCGCGGCGGTCGAGGCCTACGTCGCTGCCGTCCGCAGCGGCGAATACCCAGCGCCCGAACATTGCTTCTCCTGAGCGACGGCGGAGTGCCGGTCGGAACCTTTCTGTGAAATTCATTCAAAACAAGCGGGAACTCTGGGAACAGCTCGCCGAATGGCGCCACGAGAACGAGCACGTCGCGATCGTGCCGACGATGGGAAATCTGCATTCCGGCCACGCCAGCCTGGTCGACGTGGCCCGGCACCATGCCGACCGGGTCGTCGTCAGCGTGTTCGTCAACCCGACGCAGTTCGGCGAGGGCGAGGATTACGACGATTATCCGCGCACGCTCGAGCGCGACACGCGTCGGCTGCGCAAGATCGGCGCCGACGTGCTGTTCGCGCCCGATGTGGAGACGGTGTACCCGTTCGGCACGGAGCAGGCCACGATCGTCTCGGTGCCGGGGCTTACCGAACACTTCTGCGGCGCGTTCCGCCCCGGTCATTTCGACGGCGTGACGTCCGTCGTCGCACGCCTGTTCGCCCTCGTTCGCCCGCATGCGGCCGTGTTCGGACAGAAGGATTTCCAGCAACAGCTGATCGTGCGGCGCATGGTCGAGGACCTGAGCCTGAGCATACGCATCATCACGGCGCCGACGGTGCGTGAGAAGGACGGTCTCGCGATGAGTTCGCGCAATGCCTACCTCTCCGACGAAGAACGCAAGATCGCGCCGCTCCTGTATCACGCGCTCAAGCACGTCGGCAGCGAGCTGCAGAACGGCAGGCGCAACTACGGGGACCTGGAGGTGGAGGCGTCGGCCGTGCTCGCCGAAGGCGGTTTCCGTCCGGAGTACGTCGCGATACGCCGGGCGCTCGATCTCAGCGAGCCGGATCGCGACAGTGACGAACTCGTCGTGTTGGCGGCCGCTCAGCTCGGCAAGGCGCGGCTCATCGACAATATCGTCGTAACGATCTAGTGCCCTGTCCGGCTAATTCGAGACGGTGTTGCGGCCGGCGCGCTTGGCGCGGTACAGCGCCTCGTCCGCTGCGCGGAGCAGGCTGGTCAGGTCGCCTTCCGCGGCGAGTTCGGCGACGCCCATCGAGATTTCGACGGGGATCTGCACCAGCGAGTCGTTGCCGTTGCCGGTGTTGCCGCATACGGATTCGCGGACGCGCTCGGCGATCGTGAGCGCCTTCGCCTGGTCGATCTCGGGCAGGAGTACGGCGAACTCGTCGCCGCCGTAGCGGACGAGCAGGTCGCGCGGCCGGAACTGGTGCCTGAGGATGCTCGCGACGGCGGATAGCGCGCGGTCGCCCGCCATGTGGCCGAACCGGTCGTTGAATACCTTGAAGTTGTCCACGTCGATCATGACCAGCGAGACCGGTTGTCCGTCCCGGCGGCAACGCTGTATCTCGCGATTGAACACTTCTTCCATGGAATGCCGGTTGTTCAGGCCGGTCAGGGCATCCGTCTTCGCATGCCGCTCGAACTTGCGTAGCTCGCCGACGCTGTCTGCGATGACCCGATTGTGGCTGCGTACGCGCTCGGAGAGCACGATGAGCAGGTTCTTCGCGAATTCGTGAGAGGCATGCACCATCTCCCAGAGCACCGTCTGGTGGATGACGAGGAGGTGCGTGGGAGCGGCGGCGACGACGAATGCGGAAGGGTCGCGATCTTCGATGATCGACATCTCACCGACGCAGGCGCCGGCTTCCATCGTGGCCAGCGGCGGCGTGTCGACCGAGCCGACGTGCACCTTGAGGCTGCCCGACAGGACGATGAACACGTTCTCGTTCCGGGTCCCCGGCGACAGCAGAAGTTCCGCCGCCGCGATATCGCGCCGGTCGCAGCGCTGCAGTGCATCCTGAACGTCATTCGGGTCGACGCCGTGGAACAGCTCCAGGCCCTCGAGGAGGGAGCGCTTGTAGTCCGAATTGATGGCCAGGGTCGACGGCAAGACAGAATCCTTTGCAGAACACCGCATTCTTGCGTCTATCGGTGCCGAATAACATCGACTGTGACACAGTATTGCAGGCGGGGAATTTCTTACCGGTCACCGCGCTGCTGCGCAATGGCCCAGCCCACGTGTTCGGCGACGAGTGCGGACGGCGAATTGCGGCGTGTCTCGAGCGCCCGCATGACCTCCGGCGTGGCCGTGGCGTTGCCCAATGCGACCGCGATGTTGCGCAGCCAGCGCTCGTAACCGATGCGCCGTATCGGGCTCCCCGCGGTCCGCTCCAGCCAGGTCTGTTCGCTCCAGGCGAACAGCTCGGTCAGTTCGGCCGTATCCAGGCCGTGGCGCGGCGCGAAGTCCCCTTCGGCCGTCGGCCTGGCGAACTTGTTCCAGGGACAGAACAGCTGGCAGTCGTCGCAGCCGTAGATGCGGTTCCCGATCGCCCGCCGGAACTCGACCGGGATCGGACCCTTCAGCTCGATCGTCAGGTAGGAGATGCAGCGCCGCGCATCCAGCCGGTAGGGCGCCACGATCGCGTCGGTAGGGCACACGTCGATGCACGCCCGGCACGTCCCGCAATGTGCCGACGCGCTGCGATCGACCGGGAGCGGCAGGTCCGTGTACAGCTCGCCGAGGAAGAACCACGAACCGGCGTCCTTGTTGATCAGGTTCGTGTGCTTGCCGATCCAGCCGAGCCCGGCCTTCTCTGCGAGGGGTTTCTCGAGCACCGGTGCACTGTCGACGAACACGCGGTACCCGGACGAACCCGTACGCTCCTCGATGCGTCGGGCGAGTGCCTGCAGCCGGCGGCGCAGCACCTTGTGATAGTCGCGGCCGAGCGCGTAGCGCGATACATAGCCGCGCGAGACGTCATCGAGCCGGTCGCGGGGGTCTTCCGCTTCCCCGGGCAGGTAGTCCATGCGCGCGGAGATTACGCGAAGGGTGCCGGGCACCAGTTCGGCAGGCCGGCTGCGGCGCGTGCCGTGGAGCCGCATGTAGTCCATCGTCCCGTGTTCGCCGGCGTCGAGCCACGCCTGCAGCCGGGACTCGGCCTTTGCGAGATCGGTGTCGCTGACGCCGATCTGCTGGAAGCCGAGTTCGCGGCCCCACTGTGCGATCCGGGTCTTCAGCTCGGCGAGTTGGTCGTATGAGAAGGGTCTGGCAGGCGACAATGCAGGTCCTCCGGTGCGCCACAGTATAATCGCCGCCATGACCTCGTTGCCGGCAGAGATCTATTCCGTGGCCGCCGTGCGCGCGATCGACCGCGCGGCGATCGAGAGCGGCATCCCGGGATACACGCTGATGACGCGCGCGGGCATGGCTGCGTTCCAGGCGGCGCGTGCGCGCTATCCGCAAGCGACCCGCTGGCAGATCGTGTGCGGTGCCGGCAACAACGCGGGCGACGGTTACGTCGTCGCGCGCCTTGCCGCCGCCGAGGGCCTGGCCGTGTCGGTCGTCACGCTGGTCGATCCGGCTTCGCTCGAAGGTGACGCTGCGACGGCGTGCGGCGACTTCTCCGCCGAAGGTGGCGTCGCCGTGCCCTGGTCCGGCCAGCTCGATACGGACGCCGGCCTGCTGGTCGACGCAGTGCTCGGCAGCGGGCTCGAACGCGACGTCGAAGGCGATTTCGCGCGCGCGGTACGGGCGATGAACGAACATCCCGCGCCGGTCTTCGCGCTCGACCTCCCGACCGGACTGCACGGCGATTCGGGCCGCGTGCTCGGTTGTGCCGTGTCCGCCGACCAGACGATGACCTTCGTCGGCCTGAAGTCGGGACAGTTCCTCGGCCACGGGCCGGACCTCTGCGGCGAGATCCTGTTCAGCGGTCTGGACCTGCCGCAGGCCGCCCGGGACGGCAAACCGGCGGCGTATCGGCGCATCGACGACGCCCTCATGCGGCGTGCGCTGGCGCCGCGTCGCCGCGGCGCGCACAAGGGCGACTTCGGTCACGTGCTCGTGATCGG
>JBAUVS010000281.1:0-1872 GCA_049583345.1 Woeseiaceae bacterium | reverse complement strand
GCCGTAGGTACTATCCGAAAGCGCCGATCGCTCCAACTTCAAAGCAGTTCACAGACAACTCGGTCGCGCACGAGTACGCTCTATTTTTGGATTAACAAAACCCATGAAAGTCGTCATCCACAACTTCCCCACGATTGCCAAAGTCATCATCGGCCTCGGGATGTTATTCGTGGGTGCTTCCCTGCTCGGGAACGACCAAACCTCCGGCGTCTGGGTCATCTTCGGCGTCGGCGCGTGGCTCGGCTATGCGGTCGGCCGGCAGCCCAGGCGGTGCACGGAGTGCGGCTGGGAAGCGAGCCACTGCCCGAACCCCGAGTGTCGCAAACAGTTCGACTGAGCGAGGGGGCTGGTGGTGATGGGTGGAGTTGAACCACCGACCTGCGGGTTATGAGTCCGCCGCTCTAACCAACTGAGCTACATCACCATCGCGTGGGGGCCGAAATTGTCCGGGGGCGGATAGCCACTGTCAAGGCGGCCTGCAGGAGCGGCGCTGGCCGCCGCGACTGTCGCGCTGGCAAGCAGCGCTCCTACAAACTCGGATTGGCTTCCCTGCCGGTCAAACGTTGAAGCGGAAGTGCATGACGTCGCCCTCGCGGACGACATAATCCCGGCCCTCGAGGCGCAGGCGGCCGGCTTCCTTCGCACCGTGCTCGCCACGGCCCGCCACGAAGTCGTCGTAGCCGATCACCTCGGCGCGGATGAAACCCTTCTCGAAGTCGGTGTGGATCTCGCCAGCGGCCTGCGGCGCCGTCGCGCCGATCTTCGTCGTCCAGGCACGGACCTCCTTCGGGCCCGCCGTGAAGAAGGTCTGCAGGCCGAGCAGCCGGTAACCGCAACGGATCACCCGGTTCAAACCGGGCTCGTCGAAACCGAGATCGGCGAGGAACTCGGCCTTGTCCGCCTCCTCGAGCACGGCAATCTCGGCCTCGATCGCGGCACAGATCGCGACGACCTCGGCGCCTTCGGCAGCGGCCAGCGCGTTGACCGCGTCGAGGTACGGGTTGTTCTCGAACCCGTCATCGTCGACGTTGGCGACGTACATGACCGGTTTCGCCGTGATCAGGTGCAGCTCGCGCACGATCGCCCGTTCCTTGTCGTTCAGCTCGAGCGCGCGTACCGGCAAGCCCCGATCGAGCTGCGCCTTCACCTTCTTTATCGTGTCGCGTGCAAACAGCGCGTCCTTGTCGGCCGCCTTCGCGGCTTTCTCGGCCTTCAACAGCTGCCGTTCGACCGACTCGAGATCGGCGAGCGCGAGCTCGGTGTTGATCGTCTCGATGTCGTCGGCCGGGTCGATTGCGCCGGCCACGTGTGTCACGTCGACGTTCTCGAAACAGCGGACGACGTGGGCGATGGCCTGCGTGTCGCGGATGTTGGCCAGGAACTGGTTGCCGAGGCCCTCGCCTTTCGATGCGCCCGCGACGAGCCCGGCGATATCGACGAACTCCACCGTCGTCGGCACGATCTTCTGGGGCTTGACGATCTCGGCCAGCACGGCGAGCCGCGCGTCCGGCACCGCCACGACGCCGACGTTCGGCTCGATGGTGCAGAACGGATAGTTCTCCGCCGCGATCCCGGCCGCGGTCAGCGCGTTGAAGAGTGTCGACTTGCCGACGTTGGGCAGCCCGACGATGCCGCAGGTAATCGCCATCAGTCGTCCTTCGTATGCAGCGCCTTCATGGCTGCCTGCAGGCCGTCGCTCTGCAGCGTCGGCAGGATGCCGAGGGCCTCGTCGATGTTGCGATCCAGCGCCGCGTCGACGTCCCCGGACCCGCGCCCGAGTACGTGGCCCGTGACCTGTTCCTTGTCTCCCGGATGGCCTACGCCGAGCCGCAGCCGCATGAAATCGGGACCGCAGTGGCGGATGACGTCGCG
>JBAUVS010000280.1:0-2900 GCA_049583345.1 Woeseiaceae bacterium | reverse complement strand
CTCCGAGCCCGCGCGCCGTGCAGTCCGCGGCGACCGGACAATCGCCGCAGGCGGGGCGAGTGCGCGTGCAGATCGTCGCGCCCAGGTCCATCATGGCCTGCGTGTAGTCCGCGACACGGCGCGTCGGCGTGAGCTCACCGGCGATCCGCCACAGCTCGTCGGCGACCGTCGCCGTTCCGGGCCAGCCCGCAACGGCAGCATGGCGCGCAAGCACCCGCTTCACGTTGCCGTCCAGTATCGGCGCGTGGATACCGTGTGCGAGCGCGAGTATCGCACCCGCGGTCGAGCGGCCGATGCCCGGCAGCGCCATGAGCGCTTCGTGACTGGCCGGAAACTCACCGCCGTGTTCGTCGCGCACGATCTTCGCGGCGCGATGCAGGTTGCGGGCACGCGCATAGTAGCCGAGGCCCGCCCAGTGCGAGAGCACGCTGTCGACGTCCGCGTCGGCAAGCGTCACCACGTCGGGGAAACACGCGACGAATCGTTCGTAGTAGGGGATGACGGTCTTCACCTGCGTCTGCTGCAGCATGATCTCGGAGACCCAGACCCGATACGCGTCGGCTCCCTGCCACGGCAGATCTTTGCGGCCATGACCATCGAACCAGGCCAGTATGCGATCGGCGAAGTCGCTCATCCTTGCGCTAATTCCCGAGAAGATCCCTGAGCTTGTCCTTCAGCTTGTCCTTCTCGGACTTCTTCTCATCCGGCTGGCCTTCCTCCGTCCCGCCGGCGGTCGCCTTGTCGTCCCCGAGCAGCTTGTCCGTCAGGCGCTCACGGAGCTTCTTGCCGGCTTCGGTCTGCAGCCACTTCTGCACGTCCGGACGGATCGTCGGTGCCGCGATCGGACCCGTAACGGTGAGCGGGATCTGCGCCCGCGCGAAGTCCTTCAACTCCGCCTCACCCACTTCGCCGGCGAGTTCCGGTTTCTCGAGGATGCGCGCCGTCAGCTGACTGTCCACGGTCGCGGCCACGAGGTCGACCCTGGCTTTTCCCGTCAACTGCATGAACGGCAATTCCGCGAATAACTGGTCGCTGGTAAACACGCCGCCTGCAACCGGGCCCGCGAGTTTCACGTTGCTGAACTCGGTCCGGGCCGGCAGCTTCGGCTCGGGTGGCGTCTCCTTGCGCAACAGTGCCCGGGCGCGACGCAGTTCGTACCAGACGTCCGTGCCTTCGAAGGCACCGTCTTTCAGCTCGAATGACATGTTTCCGCTGAGACTCTTCTGCACGGCGTCGAGATCGGCGCCACGTCCGCTCAGAGTGAAGGTGCCGTCGATCGAGCCGCTGACGTTGTCCTTCGCGAACATCGCTTTCGCGAGACGTCCGATGTCGACACCGCGGATCGCCTCGTTCACCGACAACACCGGCTCCTTTGCCGAGGCGTCGATGCGCACGTCGCCGTCGTAGGTACCGCCGAATAACGATGCATGGATCGGCTGCATCCGCAAGCGCGCGTCTTTCGCGACAAGGCCGAGTTCGACGTTACCAAACGTCATCGCCGCCAGCTGCGCCTCGTCCAGCGTGAGCTTGCCGCGCGCATTGAGGGAGCGGATCAGTTCTGCCGGGATCTCCACGGGGACCGTCTGCGCGGCGGTCTCCTGCCCGGGCTCCGCGGCCGGTGCCATGTAGCGAGTCAGGTCGATGGAATCGCCCGCGAGATCCACGGTGATCGTTCCCGCCGCGTCCCGGGCCAGCGACAGTTTCCCGCGCAACGTCGTGTCGTCGACGCCGAGCTGCACGTCGTCGAGCGCTATCGCCGCGGCACTCACGCGTGCCGTCGCCCCGAACGTGATCTTGCCGAGCGCGTCGGGATCGGCCGTGACGATGGGATCGATGCCGAGGCGCCGCATCAGGTCTTTCAGCGAGAACGCGGCGATCCTGATCGTCGCGACGGGAGTCGGCTCACCGCCGTACGAGAACGGTTCGACCTCCGCCGCGACATCCAGGCCGAGCGTCTGGGCGCGCAGGCCGTGGAAGGCCACCGTCCCGGCTTCGCTGTCCAGCGCGATCTCCGTTTCGACGGCGAGATCGCCGGACAGACCTGCCGGCTGCAGCTCGAAATCGAGCCCCGCGTCGATCGGCAGCGGCTCGCCCTCCCGGATCCGCCCGGTCTTCACGTGCAGCTTGCTGATCCTGTAAGTCGCCCCGGCCTGCGCGTCGGTGTAGGTCAACGACGCATCGCTGACGTCGATCCCCGCGATCTCCAGCCTGGCGGGCTGCGTAGCGCCTGCGGGCGCTTGCGCTTGCGGCGCCGCCTCGCTGGCCTCGATCAGGTCCTGCCAGTTGCTGCGCCCGTTTTTCGCCACCTCGAGGTTCAGGTGCAGCGAGTCCAGCGATGCCGTGCCGACGCTCACTTCACGATGCAGCAGCATCGGCAGCAGCCGCACCGACAGTCGTGCCCGCTCGAAGCTCGCGAACGGTTCGTCGCCGAAGCCCGCCGCGTTACCCAGCCGGGTCTTGCCGACGTCGATCGCGAGCCACGGGAATACGCTCAGGCCGAGGTCGCCCTCGATGACCAGGTCACGGCCGGTCGCGCGTTTGACCTCTGCCGATATCCGGTCGCGATAGTCGTTCGGGTCGAACAGCGCAACGAATGCGACCACGGCAACGGCGACCAGCACGACGACACCGAGCACCACGTACAGCAGTTTTTTCAGGAGTCCGCCCATCGAAACGAGTCCGGATTACGGGCCGTCTAGAGTATCAGATTAAGGTTGGTCACACGGGACGGCGCGCCCGGCATCTCTCTCACTCATGGCTCGCTTTGCTGCGCTTTACTTCGTTCGAAAGACGCCGGGCGCGCCGTCCCCTGTTTGGTTCGGGGGTGCGTACCACCGAACCCCGAAGAAGTGCCGCGCTCCGGCAGGTGTTTTCCGGAAGTCAAGCGCAGCGTAGCGAGC
>JBAUVS010000279.1:0-1877 GCA_049583345.1 Woeseiaceae bacterium | reverse complement strand
TAGCTTTGCGTCTCTGACTTTGGTCAGGTTTGCCGTTTCGGATGTGAGGCGATTAGACGAGCCTGATATTTCCGCGTCAATTCGGGAATACCCGTATGTTCGGACAGGCACGGCTTCAATCGGCACTGCAATCAAGGGCTTGCCCTGATACGGTCGGCGCGGATGTGTCGATGCTTCCGATCCCGGTCGCGACGTTGCCGCGGTACAACGGCGGAACAGTTTTTTTTCGCAAAAACAGCCGTTTCCACGGTTGTTTATTGCCATATGGCTATATAAAATCGCGTTCCCGCACCTTGCTCGGAGCCCGGGAGCCCGCGAAGGCGCCAGGTTGCCGGTGAGTCTGCGGGTTTGTTCGGTTTAGGAGGATTTCGGGATCGCAGTTACAAAACGTGTACGGCGTAACGAGGAGATCGACGCGGCAAGCGTCCGCGTGATCGATGCCAACGGAGAACAGGCGGGCGTTATGCCGCTGGCCCAGGCCATCGCTCTGGCGAGAGATGAAGCCCTTGACCTGGTCGAGGTATCGCCGACCGCCGATCCGCCCGTTTGTCGGATCATGGACTTCGGCAAATTCCTGTTCGAGCAGAACAAGAAGGCGCAGCAGTCCCGGCGCAAGCAGAAGCAGGTTCACGTCAAGGAGATCAAGTTCCGTCCGGGCACGGACGAGAGCGATTACCAGGTGAAGCTGCGCAAGCTCGTCGAGTTCCTCGAGCAGGGTGACAAGGCGAAAGTGACGCTGCGATTCAGAGGCCGGGAGATGGCGCACCAGGAACTCGGTGCACGGCTGCTGGAGAGGGTCCGGGGCGACCTGGATACCCTGGGCGTCGTGGAGCAGATGCCGCAGATGGAAGGGCGGCAGATGGTCATGGTGATGGCGCCGAAGAAAAGGTAAGCAATCGCTGCCTGCGGAAAACGACAGCCGCAGTCAGTCAATCCCGCCTGCCGCGGCCGGTTCGACCGGTACATGGCATGGCCAGCAAAGTGGAGAAGACAATGTCGAAAATGAAGAGCAACCGGGGCGCGGCCAAGCGCTTCCGGCGTACGGGCAAGGGCGGCTTCAAGCGCGCCCAGTCCCACCTCAATCACATCCTCACCAAGAAGAAGGCCAAGCGTAAGCGCAAGCTGGGCAAGACCCAGCAAGTCGCCGACGCCGACGTCAGGGGCGTGCGCCGCATGCTCCCTTACAGCTGAGAGGAGATTGAGACATGGCAAGAGTCAAACGCGGCGTGCAGGTCAAGGCACGCCACAAGAAGGTCCTCGGCAAGGCGAAGGGCTACTACGGCGCGCGCAGCAAACTCTACAAGACGGCGAAACAGGCGGTCATCAAGGCCGGCCAGTACGCCTATCGCGACCGCCGGCAACGCAAGCGCCAGTTCCGCGCGCTGTGGATCGCGCGCATCAACGCGGCCGCGCGGCTGCACGGCCTGTCGTACAGCCGCCTGATCAACGGGCTGCACAAGGCCAACGTCGAGATCGACCGCAAGGTGCTGGCGGACATCGCCGTGCGCGATCCGGAAGGGTTCGGAGCGATCGCCGAGCAGGCGAAGGCCGGGCTCGCCCAGGGCAGCTAGCATCCGGTCACGGCGCGGCACGGCCGCGTCCGACGGGTAGAGGGTCATGCAGGGACTGAGTGAGCTGGTCGAAACGGCCACTGCGGAAATCGACGCGGCCGCCGATCTGGCTGCGCTCGATGGCGTGCGTGTCGCCTGGCTCGGCAAGAAGGGCAAGGTCACCGCGCTCCTGAAGTCGCTGGGCGAATTGCCGGCGGACGAGCGTCCCGCGGCCGGGCAGGCGATCAATCACGCCAAGCAGGACCTCATGGATCGCCTGAACGCGCGGCGCGCCGAACTCGAGCGCGAGGCGCTCGAGGCCCGGCT
>JBAUVS010000278.1:0-1930 GCA_049583345.1 Woeseiaceae bacterium | reverse complement strand
GAAGACCTTGACTTGCGGCAGGCGGAGTCCGGCCATCGCCGCTTTGTCGAGACGCACATCGCCAAGCGGCGTACGGAACACGTCGGCACCGGACAGCGCGAGTCCGCGCACGGGGACCCGATGGCAGGGCCCCAGCAGGACGACACGGCGGTAGCGGTCGCGGTATGGCGTGAGGCGGGCATAGGCGCTCGCGGCGATCGGCCCGGAGTAGGCATAGCCGGCGTGCGGCACGATCAACGCTTTCGGAGGATCGCCTCGCGCCGCCCGCGCGGCACCGAGCATCTCCGCCACGGTCTGTCCCAGCGCCGCCGCATCCGCCGGATAGAAATACCCCGCGACGGCGGGTTCCCGGATCTCGGTCATGGCTGTGTACCTCGATCCGTATTGTACTCCTACAGGTTCTGGTATTTCGTCGGCTCCTGCCTCGCCATGTGCTCGTAAGTTTCCCACTGGCGCTCAATAAGCTCTTGCGCACCGAGCAACAGTTTCTCCGCCTCCTCGGGATGCGTCTGGGTCAATACCTTGTAGCGCATCTCGTTGTAGGCGTAGTCCCTGAGCGGGATATGGGGACGCGGCGAGTCGAGTACGAACGGCTTCTTGCCGGCCGCGCGCAAGGCAGGATTGTATCGGATCAGCGGCCAGTAGCCGCTGGCCGCCGCGAGTTTCTGTTGCTGCATGCCCTGCGCGAGATCGTAGCCGTGCGCAATGCAGTGACTGTAGGCCAGGATCAGCGACGGTCCTTCGTATTCCTCGGCCTCGCGCATCGCGAGCAGGGTCTGCTGCGGGTTCGCGCCCATCGCGACCTGCGCGACGTAGACGTTGCCGTAGGAGATCGCCTGCATCGCCAGGTCCTTCTTGCCGGTGCGCTTTCCTGCCGAGGCGAAACGCGCGGACGCGCCCATCGGCGTGGCCTTGGACATCTGCCCGCCGGTATTCGAATACACCTCGGTATCGAGCACGAGCACATTGACGTTGCGGCCGCTCGCGAGCACGTGGTCGAGACCGCCGGAACCGATGTCGTAGGCCCAGCCGTCGCCGCCGACGAGCCAGATGCTGCGTCGCACGAGATGATCGACGATCGACAGCAGTTCGGCGGCCTTCTCGTCGCCACCTTCGTTTACCAGTTTCAATAGCTGGCCCCGCAACTCGCGCACCCTGGCGCGCTGGGCACGGACCTCGCTGCCGACGCGCTGGCGGGCGTTGATGAGTTGGTCGGCGAACTCCTCGCCGAGCTTCGGCGCGAGATCGGCGACGAGACTCCTGGCGATATCCATGTGGTGATCTGCCGCCACGCGCATGCCGAGTCCGAATTCAGCATTGTCCTCGAACAGCGAATTCGACCATGCCGGCCCACTGCCCTCCGCGTTCTTGCTCCAGGGCGTCGTCGGCAGGTTGCCGCCGTAGATCGACGAGCAGCCCGTCGCGTTGGCGACCATGAGACGCGGGCCGAACAGCTGCGAGAGCAACCTGACGTAGGGTGTCTCGCCGCAGCCGGCACAGGCACCCGAGAATTCGAACAGCGGCTGCAGGAACTGCGTGCCGCGCACCGACGAATAGTCGACCTGGGCGCGGTCGTTCCAGGCCAGCTTCTCGAAGAAGGCGACGTTGGCACGCTCGCGCTCGAGCAGCGGTCGTTTCTCGGTCATGTTGATCGCGCGCTTGTCGGAGTCGTCGGGGCTGCGCACCGGGCAGGCCTCGACGCATAGTCCGCAGCCCGTGCAGTCCTCTACGTAGACCTGCAGCGCGTAGCGCGTCTCCGGGAAGCCGCGCGCGTTGATCGGTGCGGACGGGAAACTGTCCGGTGCGTCATCGAGTGCGCGCTCGTGGAAGAACTTGGCACGGATCACGCTGTGTGGGCAGACGAAACTGCAATTGCCGCACTGGATGCAGAGGTCGTTTTCCCAGTGCGGGACCGTGTCGGAAACGTTGC
>JBAUVS010000277.1:0-2979 GCA_049583345.1 Woeseiaceae bacterium | reverse complement strand
GTCGAGCAGGTCGCCGAGCGGCGCGGTGACGGTCAGTTCGACGAGGGCCCGGTGCAGGCGACGCAGCGCGTCGTCGTCGAGGGCGGCGGGTACCTCGTGACGCGTCTCGCCGCGCAGGACCTGCAGGCGCTTGCGGTCGCGCTCGAACTGGCGTTCGTCTTCGGGGAACAGCGCCATCAGGCTGCGGTGCAGCACGGCCCGCGCCCCGCGCAGGGGCACCCGGTAATAGACGTACTGACCGTCGCGGAAACGCTCGAGCAACCCGGCCTCGCACAGCTGCCGCAGGTGCTGGGAGACGCGCGGCTGGCTCTCGCCCACGACCTGCGTGAGTTCCGAGACGCTGCACTCGCCGCGGGCGCACAAGGCCATGATCCGCAAGCGGACCGGGTCGGCGAGCGCCTTGAACGAGGCGATCAGGCGGGCAGTGCTGTTTTGCATAAGATAAAGATATAACTATTTCTTTATATTTATGGGCGAACAGCATACCACGTTCCCTGCCAATGCAATAGTCCCGCCGCACGGAAAGCCGGGTCAGAGGCGGGCATTGCGAACGGAGCAAAGCAATCCAGCGTGGATTGCCGCGTCGCTGCGCTCCTCGCAATGACTCTGACACGGAAAACCGCCCCCGCCGGCTCGTCCGGCCAGGCAGCCGTTCCGTGTGACCGGGTCAGGGGACCAGTTTCTGCCGGAGGATGGCGTTGACCTGGGCGGGGTTGGCCTTGCCGCCGGTCTGTTTCATGACCTGGCCGACGAAGTAGCCGATCAGCTTGTCCTTGCCGGCGCGGTATTCGGCGACCTGCGCCGGGTTGGCCGCGATGACGGCGTCGACGATGGCCTCGATGGCGCCGCTGTCGGTGATCTGCCGGAGCCCGCGCGCGTCGATGATCGCGTCGGCGTTGCCCTCGCCCGCCCACATCGCCTCGAAGACTTCCTTGGCGATCTTGCCCGAGATCGTCGCGTCGTCGATGCGCTCGATGAGGCCGGCCAGGTCGGCGGCACCGATGCGGCTCGCCTCGATGTCGAGGCCGTCGCGGTTCAATGCGGCGGCGAGATCGCCGGTCACCCAGTTGGCGACGAGCTGTGCGGCGGCACCGGTGGCGTGCGCCGCCGCTTCGAAGTAGTCGGCGAGCGCCCGGCCGGAGGCGATGATCGCGGCGTCCTCGCCACGAATGCCGTAGTCGTCGACGAGGCGGCGGCGTTTGGCGTCCGGCAGTTCCGGCAGGCCGCCGCGCAGGGATTCGACAAACTCGTCGTCGATCACGACAGGCAACAGATCCGGATCGGGGAAATAGCGATAGTCGTTCGCCTCTTCCTTGCTGCGCATGCCGCGGGTCTCGTCTTTGGCCGCGTCGTACAGGCGCGTCTCCTGGACGACGCTGCCGCCGTCCTCCCGGAGTTCGATCTGGCGTTCGATCTCGTAGTTGATCGCCTTCTCGACGAAGCGGAACGAGTTCAGGTTCTTGATCTCGGCGCGGGTGCCGAGGGCCGTCTCGCCGCGGCGCCGCACCGAGACGTTGGCGTCGCAGCGGAACGAGCCTTCCTGCATGTTGCCGTCGGAGATGCCGAGGTAACGCACCAGGGTGTGAATCTTGCGCATGTAGGCGGCCGCCTCGCGCGCCGACCGCAGGTCGGGCTCGGAGACGATCTCGATCAGCGGCGTGCCGGCGCGATTAAGGTCGATGCCGGAGAAGCGCTGCAGCCCTTCGTGCAGGGACTTGCCGGCGTCCTCCTCGAGATGCGCGCGCGTGATGCCGATGCGCTTGGCTTCGCCGTCGTCACCCTCGATCCAAAGCTCGCCGCGTTCGACGATCGGCAGCTCGTACTGGCTGATCTGGTAGCCCTTCGGGAGGTCCGGGTAGAAATAGTTCTTGCGTGCGAAGACCGAACGCCGCGCGATGGACGCATCGATGGCCAGGCCGAACAGGCAAGCCATGCGCACGACCTCCGCGTTGAGGACGGGCAGCACGCCCGGGTAGCCGAGATCGACCAGGCAGGCCTGGGTGTTTGGCTCCGCGCCGTAGGCCGTGGCTGCGCCGGAGAATATCTTGCTCTTCGTCGCGAGCTGGGTATGGATCTCCAGCCCGATCACGGCCTCCCAGTCGGCTGCACTCATCGATACGCCTCCGGGCAGGCGGCGTGCCACTCGGTCGCCTGCTCGTAATGGTGGGCGCAGCGCAGGACGGTCTCCTCGCCGAAATGCGGCCCGACCAGGTGCAGGCCGACCGGCAGATCGTCGACGAATCCGCAGGGCACCGAGATCGCCGGCAGTCCCGCCAGGTTCGCGCCGATCGTATAGATGTCATTGAGGTACATCGTGATGGGATCGTCCGTCTTGTCGCCGAGCCGGAACGCCGGTGTCGGCGAGGTCGGCCCGGCGATGACGTCCACTTGCCCGAAGGCGCGCCGGAAATCGTCGGCGATCAGTTGCCGTACCTGCTGTGCCTTCAGGTAGTAGGCATCGTAATAGCCCGCCGACAGCACGTAAGTGCCCGTCATGATGCGGCGCTTGACCTCGGCGCCGAAGCCCTCGCCGCGGCTGCGGCAATACAGGTCCATGAGGTCTGCGGGATCGGCCGCGCGATGCCCGAAGCGCACGCCGTCGAAACGCGACAGGTTCGACGAACACTCGGCCGGGGCGACGACGTAATAGGTGGGCACCGACAGGTCGAGGTTGGGCAGGTCGACCTCGGTCAGCGTGGCGCCTTGCGATTCGAGCACCGCCAGTGCCTCGCGGACGGCCGTCGCGCACCCGGCGTCGAGACCCTGGTCGAAGTGCTGCCGGACGATGCCGATCCTGAGGCCCCGGACCGGCGCCGTCAGCGCCGCGACATAGTCGGGTACCGGATGCTCGATGCAGGTCGAGTCGCGCGGGTCGAAGCCGGCCATCACGCCGAGCAGGAGCGCGGCGTCGGCGGTGGAGCGGGCGATCACGCCCGCCTGGTCGAGGCTCGAGGCGAACGCGATCATGCCGTAGCGCGA
>JBAUVS010000276.1:0-2270 GCA_049583345.1 Woeseiaceae bacterium | reverse complement strand
GTCCTGCGCCGCGGAGCCGGCTACCGCCTCGACCCGGGCCTGCGCCACCGGATTGCCGTTCTCGTCCACCGGGACCTGGGCAGGGACCGCCACGGGCAGTGCGGCCAGGGCCAGCCACAGCCAGCAGGTTTTCCGTCTCGACGTTCGCGTGCTCATCGGAGTCCTCCGTTTCCGCCTGCAATCGGCGGATTTCCCGACTCTGGCTGCAAGACTACGCCAGGCAAGCTGAACGTGGGCTTAATCGGCGGGCGAGATCCGGCGTTATGGAAGAGTTTCCCGCCCGCCGGACCCTAGTCGTCGGCGCCGCCGTGCCAGGCGACGAATTTCCAGCCATCCCCGGTCCGTACCAGGACGTCCGTATAGCGGCCGTTCCTGACCTCGATTTTCTTGTCAGCCTTGCTCTGGTAGGCGCTCGTGTACAGGTAATGTGCGACGGCCACGTCCCCGTGCACGACGATGGCGAGCGGGTATAACTCGTGCTGGATCGTGCTGCCCTGATCGTCGCTGAAACGGTCCCACATCTTCATCGAGGATTTGGAACGCGGGGCCGGTGACTCGTTCGGCCAGCCGGAGAAGTCGGCCGTGAGTGACTGGTCCAGCCAGTCGTTGTCGCCGTTCTGTTCCGCCGCCCACTGACCTTCGATGGTCGCCCAGACGTCCGCCGCATCGTCGGTATCTTCCTGCGGCTCGGCGTTGTCCTGAGCGCCGGCCGGCAGCAATGCGGCAAGCAGCAGCATGCCGAACAAGAGTGTCAACCCATGAAGCCGTTTCATGCGAGTGCCCCCGTGGATGAAAATCAGACTGCAATCGAGTGTAGTCGCATTGCCCGCACGCAACAATCGCGGCATATACTGGCCGCGGAGACTGCGACGGAGTCCGACGATGCGTGCCATGTGCCTGCACGCGACAACGAGCCTCGACGACAACGCCGAGCCGCTGCTGCTCGCGGACGTGCCGACTCCCGAGCCCGCGGCGGGCGAGATCCTCATCGAAGTCAAGGCCTGCGGCGTGTGTCACACGGAACTCGACGAAATCGAGGGCCGCACGGCGCCGAAATTCCTGCCGGTGATACCGGGTCACGAAGTCGTGGGTCGCGTCGCCGCGAGCGCGGCAGATTGTCGTCTGCATGCGGCCGGCGATCGGGTCGGTGTCGGCTGGATCCATTCGTCCGACGGCTCGAGCGCCGAAAACATCAGCCCGGCATTCCGCGCCACGGGCCGGGACGTCAACGGCGGTTATGCCGAATACATGACGGTACCGGAACAATACGCGTACCCGATTCCGGAGACGTTTTCGGATGTCGAGGCGGCGCCGTTGCTGTGCGCGGGGGCCGTGGGCTACCGCGCCCTTCGGCTGACCGGCGTCGGTGACGGTGACATCCTCGGCCTGACGGGTTTCGGCGGTTCCGGGCACCTGGTGCTGCAGCTCGCCAAAGCACTGTATCCGGCGAGTCCGGTATTCGTGTTTGCGCGCAGCCCGGCTGAACGCGAGTTTGCACTGGAGCTGGGCGCGGACTGGGCCGGCGATACGACCACCGTGCCGCCGGACGCACCGCAGGCGATCATCGACACGACGCCGGCCTGGAAGCCGGTACTCGCCGCGCTGGCGTCGCTCGGAGCGGGGGGGCGGCTGGTCATCAACGCGATCCGCAAGGAGGCGCCGGACCGCGATCTGCTGGCAGGCCTCGACTATGCACGCCACCTGTGGATGGAAAAGGAGATCAAAAGCGTCGCCAACGTCACCCGCCACGATATTGCGGAGTTCCTGCCGATCGCGGCGCGCATCCCGATCCGCGTGGAGACCGAGAGCTACCCGCTCGAGGGAGCCAACCGGGCCCTGAGAGATTTGCGGGCCGGCCATGTCCGCGGCGCAAAGGTATTAATAATATAATTTGGAAACAAAGTATTACGACTATAATTTAATCCTTTTTACTATCAACGCACGCGCCGTCGCGCAGCGAATTGTCCGGATCCTGCGTCCAAATCCGTGCACCGGGCATCAGCGGGGTATCGCGCGTCGAATGGCGACGGGGGGAGAGCATCCATGTCGAAGTACCTGTTCCTGCTGGCGGCTTGCCTGGCCGCCGCATCGAGCCCGGCGGCCGAGCCGGATTGGGTCGTGAAAAGCAACCGCTATTCGCAGGTCGTGCTCGCTGCGCTCGCGAAGCTGAGCCCGGAGAGTGCCGGCAGCATGGGCGTCGACGGCCTCGACGAGGCGATCACCGACCTCGGCCCGGGCGTCTACGAGCGCGGCCAGCAGCTGATCGGGGA
>JBAUVS010000275.1:0-1754 GCA_049583345.1 Woeseiaceae bacterium | reverse complement strand
GGGTATGTCCGCGCAATCGCAGTCCGTTCTTCCCGGCGAACGCGACCAGCGCATCGGCGGGGCCGAAGTCGTATACATCCGGCGCCGGCGACAGGCTGCCCCACTTGAGGACGTTCTCCGGCGTGAGCGAGTTGAAGTGCCGGGTCAGTGCGACAGCGTAGTCCGGGTCGCTTACGGCGGCACTACCCCCGTTTACATCTCCCGAGATG
This sequence comes from Woeseiaceae bacterium, assembly GCA_049583345.1. Lineage (GTDB taxonomy): Bacteria > Pseudomonadota > Gammaproteobacteria > Steroidobacterales > Woeseiaceae > UBA1847. The sequence goes on along the minus strand of JBAUVS010000275.1, from coordinate 1,545 downwards.
GCTCCGACGTAGAATCCGATCTTTCCGGCACTCTCGCGGAGCGTGCTGCCGGTCGCACCGCCGTCGTTGCAGCCCGCGGCGGCGAGGAGGACCACGGCCAGGGCAACCCACGGCCGGCAGCGATGCTGTCGTACGTCCAACTCAACTCTTCAGCGTGACGATCGTTACTGAATGCGGCGGCAGGACGACAGGCTGGTCGAGGCCGGTGAGCTGTTGGCTGCGTGGAACCACGCGGTCCGGCGTGTCGACGTCGTTGTAGGCATCGGGGCTGTCCCCGGACAGCGTGACCATTGTCGTACGCGTCACCCGCGGCAGGCCGGCCAGCATCAGCCGGCACGCGACGGGCCGTTCCGGTCGGCGGTTCACGAGGACAACTGCAACCGCGCCGCCTTTCTCGTCGCGGGTAACCGAGGCATCCAGCGCCGCGATGCTCTTCCCCTCGTGTTCCAGCCGGGCACTGTCGATGACCGCCGGCACGTATCGGGATTCGGTCAGGTCATTGAACATCTTCAATACATGGAACGTCGTGCGTCTGACCACTCCGCGCGGATGTACGAACAACGGGCCGCGCACGTTCACGATTGGCGCCATGTTCGCCATCGCGACGTGTTCGGAGTTGCGGATACAGGTGTTCAGGAACGAAGCGGAGAAGCACGCGTCCGCCATCGTGTAGACCTCGTTCCGGTCGTTCTCGGCCCGCTTGTAGTTCAGGGATTTGTCGGGTGGGACCTGGCCGGGGTGATGCCAAGCGCGCAGGTTCCACTCGTCGAAGGCGATCCTCACCCGGCCCTCGAGGCCCGCTTCGCGAATAATGTCCACGGTGTCGAGGATCTGTTTCTCGGGTTGGTCCGAACGCAGGATACATGTCATGTACGGACTCACGTTATTCACGTGCCAGAGCGGGTCCCAGTATCCGTGGATGGAGATGTAATCGAGGTAGCGGCCGGCCCGCTCGAGGAGCGGCAGCGTCCAGTTCCGGTCGGCCGTGGCGGCCGCGAACAGTTTGATGCCGGGGTCGGTGAACTGCATCATCTTCGCCGACTCGCGGACGAAATACCCCCACTCTTCGACGGTCTTGGCGCCGACCTCCCAGTCGCCGTAGTTCTCGTTGCCGATACTCCAGTAGCGAACCTTGTGCGGCTCCTTGTTGCCGTTGGCCGCCCGCAGCCGGGAGTACCTGCCCTCCTCCACCAGGTTGCAATACTCCACCCAGTCACTCATCTCCTCGGGCGTCCCGGAGCCGGCGTTGGTACAGATATAGGGTTCGGCGCCGATCTCCCTGCACCACTGCACGAATTCGTCGGTGCCGAACGTATTGGGTTCCTCGACCTTCCAGGCCTTGTCGTAGGAGGGCGTGCGCGTCTGCCCCACGCCGTTTTTCCAGTGATAAGCCGAGGCAAAACAGCCGCCGGGCCAACGGACGACAGGGATGTTCAGTTCGCGCAGGGCCTCGATGGCGTCCATGCGGAATCCGCGCTTGTCCGCCAGCGGCGAACCCGGTTCGAAAATGCCGCCGTAGATCTGCCGGTGGAAGTGCTCTATGAA
>JBAUVS010000274.1:0-6058 GCA_049583345.1 Woeseiaceae bacterium | reverse complement strand
TCGAGTGCCACCGCCGATGCCGTGTTGCAGGCCACGACGAGCAATTTGATCCCCCGCTCCCGCAATTGCCGCGTCGCCTGCGCAGCGTAGCGCAGAATGGACGCCGGGCTCTTCGTGCCGTACGGGAGGCGTGCGGTGTCGCCGAGATACACAAGATCCTCGTTGGGCAGCGCCTGGCGGATCGCCTTGAGCACGGTGAGGCCGCCGACGCCGGAATCGAAGACTCCGATCGGCAGCGGTCTTGCGGCACTGGCGTTCATCGCGGCATTGTACTGTGGAATAATCCGGCACCTCCACGACAGGCAGCGATCACGTGCGCAAATTCCTCGTCGCCATCGGCGCGGCCATCTTTGTCCTGATCATCTTCGGGCTGGCGCTGCCGCGCCGGCTGCACGTCGAAGTGGCGACCACGATCGACGCGCACCCGGCGACGGTTTTCGCCCTCGTCGACGATTTCCATCGCGTGAGCCTCTGGTCTGCCTGGCTTGAGTCGGATCCGAACGCCCGCGTCGATTATTCCGGTCCGAAGCGGGGGGTCGGCGCCTCGATGAGCTGGGACGGCAACATCATCGGGGCCGGCCGCGAAGTGATTACCGAGAGCCGGCCTTACGAATATGTCGGGGTGACCGTCGACCCCGACTCGCCGTCCGAGGCAAAGTCGTGGTTCAGCCTCGAGCCACGCGACGACGGTACGCGGATCACGTGGGGCTACGAACTCGATTACGGCTTCAACCTGGCAGGCCGCTATCTGGGAATTCTGCGCAGGAACGTCGTCCGTCGGGAACACGAAGCCGGTCTCGCCAGTCTCGAGGAAATGGCAGAGAGCCTGCCCGACGCGGACTTCAGCGACCTCGAGATCGAACAGATCCAGGTCGAAGCACAGACGATCGCGTATCTGCCCACGACTTCACTACCGGACCCGGCGGCCATCTCCGAGGCCATGGGAGCCGCCTATTTCGAGATCCTGGGCTTCATCGACCGGCACGGCCTGTCGGAAGCCGGCGCACCCATGTCCATCATGCGTTCGTTCAGCGGTGCGCGCCTGTCCTTCGACGCCGCGATACCGGTGCACGGTGACACCGAGGCGGCCGCACAGGACGCCACGACGGTGCGCATCGGCAGGACCTACGCGGGTCCGGTCATCCGGGTACGGCACGTCGGCCCCTATCGTGACCTCGGCAATACGCACCGCAAGATCGCCGCCTACCTTGCCGCGCTCGGGATCGAGCGTGCCGGTGCGGCCTGGGAGTCTTATGTGAGCGACCCGACCAAGGTGCCGGAGAGCGAGCTGGTGACCTACGTCTACTACCCGATCAAGCCGTAGGAACGGCGGGCAGGGTCGCGGCGGCAAGCGCCGCTCCTACAACGTCACCCTGCAGAAGCGCCGCATGCAGCGCGACACGATCAGTTGGTCTTGACCAGGAACGGGGGCACGCCCGGTCGTTCGCCGCCGTCGCGTGCGAGGGCGGCATGTTCACATTCGCTCGCTCTGGCGATCTGCGAATACAGGGCAACGAGCGCTACGGCGCATTCGCTGGCCTCCTCGACCGACATCTTGCGCACGGAGGCGCAGACGTGACCCTCGCCATTGGACGGCGCCACGCGCTGCATGCGCCGCCTGAGGTCCTTGAACGCCTCGAGCGCCGCATCCGGGAGATCGTCTTCGTCGATCTCGGTGAGATTGTCCTCGTATGCCCTGATCAGTCGTTGTTTGATGTGCCCATGACCCGCCAGTACCGAAACGGCGGCAAAAAATCGATCGGCGTGGTACGACATTTCCACTCCAGCGCTTATGTTGTTCGACCGCTATTGGAGTTGCGGCTTCGTTACGCTTGAAAGCGGCCACCTCCTGCGGCCCGCGGTCCTCTCAAACCGCTCGATCCTTCGAGTACTCGTTGATCTTTCAGATACCTGCGTCTATTTCTTATAACAGAGATTGCAAACTGTTCGCAAGTACCGGCACTGACCGCTACAAGCGGCCGATTTCGATCCGCCAGCGCTCGTCCGCGAGCTCGCGTTCCGCCACGAACAGCGGCTTTGACTGGCCCGGCGCCCACTCGGTCGCCAGGGTCTCGGTCATGACGGTGTCCCGGTGCTTCGCCAGCGCCCGTTCGATGCCCGCCGAGCCCGTGATGCCGAGCCGGATACGGTCGGACACCTCGAGGCCGGCCTGCTTGCGGGCATCCTGGACCGAGCGTACGACCTCCCGGGCCAGGCCCTCATCGAGCAAGTCGTCGTCCAGCCGCGTGTCCAGCGCCACGAGGTAGCCCACGTCGCTTTCGCAGGCGAACCCCTCGGCCGAGTGGGTTTCGATGATGAAATCCTCGGGCTCCAGGGCCTCGTCGATCACCGGCGTGGCAAATCGCTCGCCCCGCGCGGCCGCACGGGCGATCGCCTCGCCGTCGGCTTCGGTCGCCAGCCAGGCCTTCAATTGCGGAATCTTCTTGCCGTAGCGTTTGCCCAGCCGGGGCAGATTCGGCTTGATCGTGTAGCTCACCAGGCCGGCATCGCGGGCGATGAATTCGATCGCCTTGACGTTGAGCTCCTCGAGTACCTGGTCCTGGTGCGCCGTAATGGCGCGAGCCGCCCCGTCGTCCGGTGCCCGTACCAGCATTCGCGCCAGTGGCTGGCGCGTGCGCAGCCCGGACTGGCTGCGCGCCGCCCGGCCCAGGCCGACGATCTTCTGTACGACCGCGATGTCCGCCAGCAGCCTGTCATCCCGCCACGCCGGGTCGGTTTCCGGCCAGCCGCTCATGTGCACGCTGGCCGGCGCGGCCGCGTCGACGCCGCGGACGAGATTCTGATAGACGGCCTCGGCCAGGAACGGCGCGAACGGCGCCATCAGCTTGTGCACGGCGACCAGGCACTGGTAAAGGGTCAGGTACGCGACGTGCTTGTCCTCCGGATCGGTCGATTTCCAGAATCGGCGGCGATTGCGGCGCACGTACCAGTTACTCAGCTGGTCGACGAAGGATTCGATCGCCTCGCCGGCCGTCTTCGCGTCGTAATGCTCCAGCGCTTGCGTCGCCTTCTCCGTCGTGTCGTAGAGCAGTGCCAGGGCCCAGCGATCGATTTCGGGCCGCTGCTTCGCCGGTACGTGCCGTATCAGGTCGACGTCGTCGATACGCGCATAGAGGACGAAAAAGCCATAGGTGTTCCAGAACGTGTTGATGAACGAGCTGGCGACGTCTGCGACGATATCGACAGAGATCCGTTTCGGCATGTCGGGCGACAGCCGGGCCAGGAAATACCATCGCAGCGCGTCGGCGCCGACCGTGTCGAAAACGTCGTACGGGTCGACGATGTTGCCGAGCGATTTGGACATCTTCTTGCCGTCCTTGTCGACGATATGGTTCAGGCAGATGCAGTTCCGGTACGCAATGCTGTCAGATACGAGCGTTGCGATGGCGTGCAGCGTGTAGAACCAGCCGCGCGTCTGATCGATGGCTTCGCAGATGAAGTCGGCCGGGAAATGACGTTCGAACTCGTCGCGATTCTCGAAAGGATAGTGCCACTGCGCATAGGACATCGCGCCGGAATCGAACCAGCAGTCGATCACTTCCGGGAGGCGGCGCCAGGTCTTGCCGTCCTTCTCGAATGTCACGTCGTCGACCGCGGGCCGGTGCAGGTCGAGGTCCGTCAGCGAGCGCCCGGCCAGTGTCTCGAGTTCGGCGCGGGAGCCGACGCACATGTAGCCTTCGTCGCCGTCCGTCCATACCGGCAGGGGAGTCCCCCAGAACCGTTCGCGCGACAGCGCCCAGTCCACATTGTTCTCCAGCCAGTTGCCGAAGCGGCCATCGCGGATGTGCTCGGGCACCCAGTTGATCGTCCGGTTGAGTTCCACCATGCGCTCCCGGAACTTCGAGGTCTCGATGTACCACGCATTCTTCGCGTAGTAGAGGATCGGGTCGCCGGTGCGCCAGCCGAACGGATAACTGTGGGTGAAGCGCTCGGCGCGGAACAGCAGCCCGCGCTCGTCGAGGATACGGGTCAGCGTCGGGTCAGCGTCCTTGAAAAACAGGCCCGCGACCGGCGTGACGGCACCCACGAAGTTGCCGTCGAGGCCGACACAATGCACGACGGGCAGGCCGTGCTGCTGGCCCAGCGCGAGATCGTCCACGCCATACGCCGGCGCCGTATGGACGATGCCCGTGCCGTCCTCGGTGCTGACGAAGTCGGCGGCGAACACCTGGAACGCGTTCGGCGCGTCCACTTCGAGGTAATCGAACAGGCGCTCGTAGCGCAACCCGATCAGTTCGCGGCCGCGCACCGTCCTGATCACGGTGTGTTCGATGTCGCGGAAGACCGCCTCGCGCAGCGCCTCGGCCACGATCAGGGTCTGTCCGCCCGATTTGCAGTAGCTGTAGTCGATGTTCTCGCCGACCGCGAGCGCGAGATTTGCCGGCAGCGTCCACGGCGTCGTCGTCCAGACCAGAAAATACGTGTCCGGTTCGTCCGCGAGTCGAAAACGCACGGTGATCGAAGGGTCCTCGACGTCACGATATCCGAGCGCGAGTTCGTGCGACGACAGCGTCGCTCCGATGCGGGGATCGTAGGGCACGACCTTGTAGCCCTGGTAGATGAGGCCGCGGTCCCAGATGGTCTTCAGCAGATTCCAGACCGACTCGATGTAGTCGTTGTCGAGGGTGTAGTAGGCCTCGTCGAGGTTGACCCAGAATCCCATGCGCCGGGTCATCCGCTCCCAGTCGCCGATGTAGGTCATCACCGATTCCCGGCACAGGCGCGTGAATTCCTCGATGCCGACTTTCGATTCGATCTCCCCCTTGTCGTAGGTGTCGATCCGGCCTTCCGACTTCAGGCGCTTTTCGACCTCGTGCTCCACGGGCAAGCCGTGCGTGTCCCAGCCGGCCTTGCGCGGCGCATGGTAGCCGCGCATCGTCTTGTAACGCGGAAACGCATCCTTGAACGTGCGTGCCAGCACGTGATGGATGCCCGGCTTGCCGTTTGCCGTCGGCGGCCCCTCGTTGAAACAGTACTCCGGTCCGCCCGCCGTCAGCTCGAGCGTTCTCGCGAAAATGTCGTTGTCGCGCCAGAAATCGAGCACTTCCTGCTCGAGCGCCGGCCCCTCGTAACGGCTGGATATTTCCCTGAAAGCCAAACTCGGTTCTCCATGCAAAAAAAGCCCCGGAGTGACGGCAATGTTCGCCGTCACTCCGGGGCGACTATCAGATAGCGCGGTACCACCCGGATTTGCAGCGCGCTCACGCGCGCCGCCTCTGCGGGTCGGACGGACCCGCGGCCCGATTTCGGGGACCAATCGGCCGCGCCTACTCGGGACCTTCGATCAGGCTCCCTTTCGGGCGGCGACTCCGGGGTGATGTTCGGCGGATCCGGTCCCGGGGCTTCCACCGTCCCCCGGTCGCTGCGGCCCGGCTCGCCCGCCTACTCGTCCCCTTCAGCGTCCTGATCCGGACACTAGCCGTGACCGCGTCGGATGACAAGCCCCATCGGGCGAGCACAAGCCCTCCTCAGCCGGACCCGCCGCCGCGGGTCAGTACGCGCATGCCCCGCTGCCAGCCGATCCAGGCGATTCCGCCCGCAATCAAAAAATTCACGAGTTCGTGCGGCGTGACGATGCCGGCGCCCGTCTCGATCATCGGGTCGGTGACGACCATAGCCCTGACGCCCATGTCCAGGATCAGCGCGACGAGCACGACGAGTGACTCCAGCGTGGCGATCAGCGACGCCCAGGCCGGCCGCCACGCCATCAGCGCGAAGCAGACGAAGCAAGCCGCATAGTAAATGGCCTTGATGGCCGGCAGCCGGTCCAGAAAGGCGACGCGGACGCTGATTCCGAATCCGTAGTCCAGCAGCAGAAACAGTGCCGTTGCCGCGTAATAGGCACTCATAATCCGGGTGGTCATGGTCATTCCGGGCAGCCTGACCCACAATCCTGCAATATTACGGACCTTGCGCGGGTCTACTGGGTATACAGGATACCGCCTAGAGGGACCGCCATGCTGATCAGGAAACCCGCCGACATCCGTCCGTCGGAAATCACCAGTCGAGACAACTACCTGAATCGCCGCCGTTTCAT
>JBAUVS010000273.1:0-7366 GCA_049583345.1 Woeseiaceae bacterium | reverse complement strand
ACACTTCACGTTCTCGTCCGGCGTCTTCCCGGTCTGGTCCATGCTGCTGATCGCGCCGATCCTCGAGGAACTGGCCTGGCACTCCTACGGCACCGATTGCCTGCGCAACCGGATGAACCTGTTCTTCACGTCGCTGGTATTCGGCGTCTACTGGGCCATCTGGCACATGCCGCTGGCCTCGATCCGCGATTACTACCAGAGCAATGTCGTGCAGACCGGCTGGATCTACGGCGTGAACTTCATGGTCAGCATCGTGCCGTTCGTGCTGTTGATGAATTGGTTGTATTACAAGACGAAGCGCAACATCCTGGTCGCGATCGTATTCCATATCACCGCCGTCTACTTCAACGAGATCTTCGCGACCCATCCGGACAGCAAGATCATCCAGACGGGCTTGCTGCTGGTACTGGCGGCCGTACTGATAATGCGCGACAAGGCATTCTTTTTCGAGCGAGAATACGGTCCTGCCAAAGCCTGAAGAGGTGCCTGCCATGGCATACGGTCACAGACGTTTCCCGGGTGGCGCAGTCGCGCTGGCCGTTGCCTGCGGGCTGCTGGTGCTCGGCGGCTGCGGCAAGGCCGAGCAGCCGCAGGCACCGCAGCTGACGGTCAGGAACCCGTCGAACGACGCCCGCTACGACGCCGCCGTTGCGGTCGATCTCGGCGCGGCGGGCATCCCGATACCCCAGGACGCGACCCTCGTCGTCCGCGACGGCAAGCGGCCGGTCCCGTCCCAGCTCGCCGACACGAACGGCGACGGTATCCACAATGTCCTGTGGATCGTCACGGATTACGCCCCGGGCGAGTCACGAACCTTCACGATCAAGCCCGGCATACCGGCCATGGCGACGGCACGCACCCAGGCCGAGGTCTCGGTCAAGGAAGGCGGGCACTGGGAAGGTCAGCATTACGTCGGCGGGCAGTTCGTCAACGTGAACAAAGTCGTTACCCCACCGGACTTCAAGGACCATGCCGAATACATCCGCTACGAGGGTCCGGGTATCGAGTCGGACCGGGTCGGTTACCGGTTCTATCTCGACTGGCGCAACGGCTTCGACATCTTCGGTAAGAAGACGCGGGCGATGGTGCTGCAGAACATCGGTCAGGACGGCTACGAGTCCTATCACGAGCCCTCCGACTGGGGGATGGACATACTCAAGGTCGGCGATTCCCTGGGCATCGGCGCCTTCGGCTTCTGGAACGGCAAGAGCGTCGAGCGCGTCTCCGACGTCGAGACGCGGACGGCGCGCGTTCTCGATCGCGGTCCGCTCTACTCGATGCTCGAGATACTCTACGACGAATGGCACACGAGCGAGTCGCAGACGGACGTCAAGGCGCTCCTGTCGATGAGCGCCGGCAGCCGCCTCGTCCACGTGCGCCTCACGATGAGCGAGCCGCTCTCCAACATCGCGATCGGCATCGTCAAAGATCCCGCGGCGGAGCTGATCGACGGCAGTCCCGGCACCGATGGCGGCTTCGGCTATTTCGCGACCTGGGGCAAGCAGTCCCTCAGCGGCCCCGACGACGACCTCGGCATGCTGCTCCTGTACCGGCAGGCCGACGTCATCGAGCGTGCCGAGGACGAGCTGTCGCACGTCGTCGTGCTGCGGCCGACGGACGGCAAGGTCGAGTACTGGTTCGGCGCCGCCTGGAGCGAGGAGCCGGACGGCATCACGACCGCGGCCGGGTTCACGGACTACCTCCGGCACAAGGCGCGGGAACTCGAAGCGCCGCTCGAGCTGGAACTGCCGGAGTCCGGGCGATGACGGCCCTCGTTGCCGGGCTGCACCGCTACGTTGCCGTGGCGATACTCGTCCTCCCGTCGATGGCGCCGGCGACATCCGGCGCCGGCGCGCAGACCCGCGCCGAGGCGGCGGACCCGACCGTGTTGATCACGGGCGCCAACCGCGGCATCGGGCTCGAACTCGCCCGCGAATATGCCGCGGCGGGCTGGCACGTCATCGGCACGGCCCGTAAACCGGACGAAGCGACCGAGCTGAAGGCACTCGGCGCCGAGCTCGAACAGCTGGACGTGACCGACCAGGGCAGTGTCGACCGCCTGGCCGGCAATCTCCGCGGCCGCCCGATCGACATGCTGGTCAACAACGCCGGCATACAACTCCTCATGTGGAAGCTCGGGGACGTCGATATCGACAAGTACAACCGGACCCTCGCCGTCAATACCGTCGGGCCGGTCCGGGTCACGCGGGCGCTGCTGCCGAATCTGCGCGCGGGAGATCGAAAGCTGATCGTCAATATGACCAGCGACATCAGCAGTATCGCGAACAATACCAGCGGCGGCTTCTACGGCTACCGCGAGAGCAAGGCGGCGCTGAACATGTTCACCCGATCGCTGGCGGCCGAGCTGGGCCCGGAAGGCTTCATCTGCATCGTGCTGCACCCGGGCTGGGTCAAGACCGACATGGGCGGGCCGAAGGCGCCAATCACCGTGCAGGAATCCGTGCACGGGATACTGAACGTCGTCGCCGGCCTGTCGCCCGACGACAACGGCACGTTCCTGACCTATGCCGGAGAGCGCATGGCGTGGTGAGTCCTCTGCCGGGGGTCAGACCGTCACTGCCCGCAAGCTGGTACTACGATCGGGACCATTACCGGCGGGAACTCGACGCCGTCTGGTACCGGGACTGGGTCTGCGTCGGGCGCATCGACTCGCTGCAGCGCGAAGGCGACTATTTCACCGCCAGGATCGGCGACCAGAACGTCATCGTGACGCTCGGCCCCGGGGCTACGCTGCGCGCGTGGCACAACACCTGCCGGCACCGCGGCTCGCTGCTGTGCAGGGAGGCACATGGCCGCTTCCGCAACGGCCGCATCGTCTGTCCTTACCACACCTGGACCTATTCACTGGATGGCCGACTGGTCGCGACGCCGGGGCGCCTTGCGACGGACGATTTCGAGGCGGGCGAGTATTCGCTCTACGGGGTCCACGTCGATACCTGGAAAGGCTTCGTGTTTGTCAATCTGGCCGAAACGCCGCGCGAGAGTCTCGACGATTTCCTCGGCGACGAAATGACGTATCTCGAGCACTGGCCGCTGGATGACATGCGCTCAGTGCATCAGGCGATCTACTCGGTGGACTGCAACTGGAAACTCTTCTGGGAGAACTATTCGGAGTGCTATCACTGCCCTCGCCTGCACCCGGAGCTCTGCCGGATCATGCCCGTCTACAAGAAAGCCGTGTTCAAGACCTCCGACCTGCCCGGCTGGGAGCCGGCATACGAGGGCGACAACGGTTACGGCCGGGTTTCCGAGAACGCCGACACCTGGACGCTGGACGGCAAGAGCACGTTACCGCCGCTGCCCGGCCTGACGGACGCCGAGCGACAGGCCGGCGTCGCCTTCACGTCCATCCCGGGCAGCATGTTCGTCGTCGGCCACCCGGACTATGCGCGCAGCGTCAGGATCGTGCCGACCGGGCCGGAACAGATCGAGCTGGTCGTGGACTGGCTGCTGCCGGGAGAATTCGGCGACGTCGATACGGAAACCATCGAACGGATTACCGGGCTCGCCGAACGCGTGATCCGCCAGGACAGCGAGGCCTGTGAGTTGAACCAGCGGGGGCTGCACAGCCGCCGCTTCGAGCATGGCGTGCTGGTGCCGCAGGAATACATGCTGTGGGACTTTCACCAGTGGCTGCGCGCCCGGCTCGGAGTCGAGGATTCCTCCTAGTCCGACCGGATTGACGGTTTCCTGCCGGCTGCTCATACTCAGGCGACGCCACAAACGGTCCAGCGCTTGATGGACTCCTGGGGGTTACATGGTCCCGACAGCGTCCATTCTCCGGCACATTCCCAACGGCATTTCCTTCGCCCGCATCATCGCGACGCCCATCCTCATCGGACTGGCGATCGTGCAACAACAAGAAGCCTTCAAGTGGTTGTTGCTTGGGGCATTTGTCAGCGACTTCTTCGACGGCCAGATCGCGCGAACATTCTCCATAACCTCGGCACTCGGGACACGCCTCGATACGATCGCCGATTTGCTGCTGTGGCTGGCGGCAATCGCGGGCATCTGGCGATTCTATCCGGAGCTCATGACGACCTATTGGCCAGCCGTGACCGTCATGATCGGGTTCTGGGCCGCCGAACACTGTGTCGCATTATTGCGATACGGGCGGTTGACCAGCTTCCACACCGATATCGCCCGGATCAGCGCTTACGTGGTCGCAACGTTTGTCATGAGCGTGTTCATCTGGGGGGTGCAACCGTGGCTGCTTTATGTTGCGGCCGGCATCGGCGTTCTGAGCAGCATCGAAGAACTGCTGATGACATTCCTGCTGCCGGAATGGAGGGCGAATACGCGCGGGCTCTATTGGGTTCTTGCCCAGCGCAAGGCGGGCATGTTGTAAACGGCCAAGCAAGGGATCAGACCTGAGAGCTGACCGCCTTTATGGGTTCTGGCGGAGAGGGGGGGATTCGAACCCCCGGTACGGTATTAGCGTACACTCGCTTTCCAAGCGAGCGCCTTAAGCCGCTCAGCCACCTCTCCGTTCGGGCAATTGTAATCGGGTGCGCTCGTCCTTGCCGGATCAGCTTCCGATTGCGCCTTCGATCTCCGGCGGCAGATCCAGGCAATTCGAGCCCTTCGGCCGCGGCTGCTGCGGGTTTGCCTTGGGCAGCGGCACCTCTTTGAGCGGATCCAGATTATCGAGCCCCTCCGGTGCCTTGACGGGCGCCGACGCATGGGCGTCCATATACGGACTCTCGTCGTCGCAGGTCAGGTTCGTCGACCCGTGGCAAGCCGTTAACAGCGCGCAGGCAACGGCCAGGGAGCCAAGAAGAACCCTCATGCTGCGTCCTCGAGGCGAATGCCGGCCTGTTCCAGGGCGGCACACATCGGCTCGTGAAAGCGATCGGCGAATTCGGTCAGTGGCAGGCGCATGTACGGCTCGATCAGGCCCATCCGGTACAGGGCCCATTTGACGGGAATGGGGTTCGACTCCAGAAACAGTGCCTTGTTCAACGGCTGCAGCGTCTCGTCCAGCGCCTCGGCCTCGGCGAAGTGCCCCGACGTCACCAGCTGGCAGGTCCGCGCCACCGCCGCCGGCGCGACGTTGCCGGTCACGGTCACAACGCCATGGCCGCCGGCCTTCAGGAACTCCAGCGCCGTGAAATCGTCGCCGCTGTAGAGCCGGAAGTCCTCGTCGACCAGCGCCTGGATCGCCTTCAGGCGGCCGATATCGCCGGTCGCCTCCTTGATGCCGAAGATGTTCGGGTGCCTGGCGAGGCGGCCTACAGTCTCGGCCTGCATGTCCGAACCGGTGCGACCCGGTACGTTGTAGAGCATGACGGGCTTGTCGACCGCGTCGGCCACGGCCGAGAAGTGGCGGAACATACCTTCCTGGACCGGCTTGTTGTAGTACGGCACGACGAGGAGATAGGCGTCGATGCCCGATCCGCCGACGGCACGCGACAGGTCGATCGTCTGCCGGGTGGAGTTGGAGCCGGTCCCGGCGATGACCGGCAAGCGGCCGTCCGCCAGCTCCACGGCACGGGCGATCAGCTCGGCGTGCTCGGACTTGTCCAGCGTCGCCGCCTCCCCCGTCGTGCCCGCAATCACGAGGCCGTCGGTGCCCTCTCGCACGTGGAAATCGATCAACCCCTTTAAAGCACCGTAATCGACCCGATCTCGGTCGTCGAACGGCGTCACGAGGGCGACCAGGGAGCCTTGGAACACAGCGAGTCCTCGCCTTGCATGAGGCGGCGATGTTACTGTTCACGGTCGGTGCTGGCAAGAAAGCGCCGGCGGCACTGGTGGGGCCGGCAGCGCTTGTCTTGCGGCGCGCCGGCTTGCCCGCCCGATATTCAGGTAAAATCTAAATAAATGAACCAACTAATTGTTTTATCGGCAATCGGCACGGACCGCACCGGAGTCGTTCAGGACATTACCAAAGCCATACTCGCCTGCGGCGGCAACATCGAAGAAAGCCGCATGACGACCCTCGGGGCCGAGTTCGCGATGCTGCTGCTCGTCTCCGGCAACTGGCACACCCTGACCAAGCTGGAGCGCGACCTCGAGAAACTCGGGGAATCCGATAACCTGACCTTCTCGATCCGCAAGACCGGTGAGCGCCCGGTCAAGGGTGACGGCATGCCCTACGCCGTCGACGTGGTCGCGCTCGACCAGCAGGGCATCGTATACAACCTGGCGAATTTCTTCGCCATGCGCAACATCGAAATCGCCGATGTCTCGACCCGCCGTTACGCCGCGGCCCACACGGGTGCGCCGATGTTCGCGGTGCAGATGTCGGTGAACGTCCCCTCCTCCGTGCACATCGCCCAGCTGCGCGACGAGTTCCTCGAGATCTGCGATCGTCTCAACCTCGATGCGATCCTCGAACCCGTCAAGGGCTGACCGCCCGGGGAGCAAGCTGTGAGTGGACCCGCCATGAATCGCGTCGTCGCCGACTTCAGCTGCGCGGCAACGGGCGGCAAGACCGTGCGCCTGAAGGACCTGCGCGGCAAGCATATCGTCCTGTACTTCTATCCCAAGGACAGCACGCCCGGCTGCACGCAGGAGGGGCGGGACTTTCGGGAACTGCATGCACGCTTCCGCCGTCTAAACACCGTGATCTTCGGAATCTCGCGCGACAGCGTCGCTTCGCACGAGAAGTTCAAGGAGAAACAGAAGTTCCCGTTCGAGCTGCTGTCCGATCCGGATGAGGCCGTCTGCCGGCAATTCGACGTCATCCGCGAGAAGACGCTGTACGGTCGCAAGTTCATGGGCGTGGAACGCAGCACATTCCTGATCGATGTCGCCGGCAAACTGCGCGCCGAATGGCGCAAAGTGAAAGTGTCGGGACATGCACAGGAGGTACTCGACGCCGTGAAGTCACTGTCGAAAGAGGAACGCTGATCGTGACCGTCGCCGCCGCGATGCCCGCGCTGAGACGCGCGTCCGTGCTGCTGGCGGTGGCCGGCCTGCTGTTCGTCAGCGCGGCCGGGGCAGATGACATACAGCTGCCCGACATGGGCAGCCCGGCCGACGCGGTGCTCTCGAAGAACGAGGAAGCGCAGATCGGCCGCCAGATCATGTACAGCGTCTGGCGCAGCGGCAAGATGGTCGAGGATCCGCAGGTTACCGAGTACATCAACGAGATCGGCCATCGCCTGGCCGCCCAGACCAACGACGGCGATCACGACTTCCACTTCTTCGTCGTCAACGACCCGGCGATCAACGCGTTCGCGCTCCCGGGCGGCTATATCGGCGTCCACACCGGGCTGATCGAAGCGACCCGCAGCGAGGACGAGCTCGCCGGGGTACTGGCGCACGAGATCGCCCACGTCACGCAACGTCACATCGCCCGCGCCGTCCACGCCAACAGCCGGCAGAGCATCCTGACGAC
>JBAUVS010000272.1:0-1937 GCA_049583345.1 Woeseiaceae bacterium | reverse complement strand
GCCTTGCGCTCGACGCGTTCTACGAGACGTCGTTCGGGGCGCTGATCGGCCGCTCTCCCGAGACCGTCATCGAGGAGGCGCTGACCGACGAGTATCCGCTCGAGTCCGTCGGTCTCGACGATCTGTCGGACGACTATGCTCTCGACACGTACGCCATGTATCAGGTCGTCCTCGATGCACTGCACGGCTACGACCGCGCCGCGCTCGATGCCGCGGGCAAACTGAATTACGACACCTACGAGTGGTACCTCACCGACGCACTCGCCGGCCGCGAGTTCCGCTATTACGATTTTCCGGCGGCGTATTCCATCTTCGGCGTACAGGAAGACACGCGTACCTTCTTCACGGACATCCATCCGCTCGCGACGCGGCAGGACGCCGAGGACTACATCACGCGGCTCAATCTCGTGCGCACCCAGTTCGGGCAATTGATCGACCACCTGGCATCGCAGCGGGCGAACGGCATCGTCGAGCCGTCGCTGACGCTGCAGATCGCGCTGAACCAGGTCACCGGCAAGGCGCAGGGATCGGCGCAGGCGAATGCCTATTACACGAATTTCGTGAACAAGGTCGCGACGATCGCCGCCCTGAGCGACGCCGACCGCCAGGACCTCGATGCGCGGGCGCTGACGGCCGTCACGAACGTGGTCATCCCCGCCTACCAGGACCTCAGGGCCGAGCTGCAGAATCTGTTCAACAGCGCGCCGCCGATGATCGGCGTCGGACAGTACGCACGCGGGTCCGACTTCTATGCGTATGCGCTGCATCACCACACGACGACCGATCTCACGCCCGCACAGATCCACCAGCTCGGCCTCGACGAACTCGTACGCATCCACGCCGAGATGCGTGCGATCTTCGACCAGCTCGGCTACCCGCAGAACGAGACCCTGCAGCAGCTGTTCGCGCGCGTGGCGAACGACGGCGGCATCGTCCCGGCGGCGGCCGTCAAGAGTACCTACGAAGGCATCATCGGGGCCGCGGAACAGCGGCTGGACGAGGCCTTCGACCTCTTCCCGGCCGCCGACGTGATCGTCAAGCCGGACCCGTACGGCGGCTTCTACATCGGGCCGTCCTTCGACGGCACACGGCCCGGCGCGTTCTACGCGGGCACGACGAGCGATCAGCCCTGGTATCCGATGCCGTCGCTGACGTATCACGAGTCGGTGCCCGGGCACCACGTGCAGATCTCGATCGCGATGGAGCAGGACGCGCCCGTGTTCCGCAAGATCGTGCATTTCACGGCCTTCGTGGAGGGTTGGGGCCTGTACGCGGAACGCCTCGCGTACGACCTGGGCTGGCTGGACGGCGATCCCTACGCGAACCTGGGCAGGCTGCAATACGAGGCGCTGCGTGCCGCGCGGCTGGTGATCGACACCGGGATACACGCGTTCGGCTGGTCGTTCGCCGACGGCGTACAGTTCAACGACGACAACGTGGGCTGGTCGACGGCGGCGTCACAGGGTGCGGTCGCCCGCTACAGCGTCTATCCGGGCCAGGCGACGGCCTACCTCATCGGGATGCTGAAGATCCTCGACGAGCGCCAGCGCGCGATGGACACGCTCGGTCCGAAGTTCGATCTGAAGGCCTTTCACCGCGCCTTGCTGACCAACGGCGCCGTGCCGCTCGGGCTGCTGGACGACGTCGTCGACGCCTACATCGCCGGGGCGGAATCCGCGCCCTGAGCCGCGGCCTCGAGCAGCAATTGCGCGGTTCGGAACTGTGCCGCCGCGCGGGCGAGATACGCCGCCGCTTCCTCGTCGTAGCCGTCCGCGGACGCGGACCAGACGCGATTGACGTAGCGCTCACCGGCCGCGAAGCAACTCATGATGTCGGCATAGGCCTGCAATCCGAACAGGTGCACCAGGCTCTCGCGGGCCTCGGCGAAACGACGCAGGTCCGGACGCAGGGTGTCGTCGATCCAGGCGCGCAGTTCC
>JBAUVS010000271.1:0-3132 GCA_049583345.1 Woeseiaceae bacterium | reverse complement strand
CGCTGCCGGCCGCCACCGGCACCGACCGGCTCCAGGCCTCGCCCCCCCGGAGGGCGACGACCTCGCCTTCCGCGAGGGGTTCCCAGGCTTCTCCGGTCAGCGGCACGCTGGCCAGCAGCGTCAGCTCCTGGGGCTCCGTCGCGAGCCCGACGCCGGCGTGACGCAGATCCGGCGGCCGTTCGTCGCAGCGACGCTTGAGCATGTGCAGTCCCGGGGGCGCGATGCGCCCGTCCTTCTGCGTGCGCCGGTGCGCGTGCGCAAAAAGCATGTCGCCGTCGCTATAGATGAAGTTGGCGGGCCCCATGGGGCGCAGCCACGCCGCGAATTCGGCCACGATCGAAAGCCGTTCGTCCGGGTCCGGCACGCCGTGTTCGATTCCGTCCCAGAGCGGTGCCATCCGCTGCAGGAGGCAGCAAAACGCGTACTCCGAATCCGTCTCGCCGATCCGGTGGAACCGGTATTTCTCCATGTTGCAGCGGGCCTCGATATCTTCGAGCGTCCCGTTGTGGGCGAACACGTGCACCTTGCCGCCGAGCTCGCGCTCGAACGGCTGCGTATTGCGCAATGCGATGCCGCCGCGGGTCGCACGGCGGATGTGGGAGACGACGAAGCGGCTGGGCGGTCCCTTCTGCTCCATGAAACGGACGAGTTCGCTCTGCGAGGCCGGCATGGGCTCGCGCAGCAGCAGAACGTCGCCGTCCTGATAATAGGCCAGCCCCCAGCCGTCCTTGTTCGGACCCTCGAGACCGCCATGCCGGGCCAGCCTCTCGAGCGTGAAGTCGACGACGGTCGGAAGCCGGCTCGATACCGCGAACAGTTCACACACGATACGGCCGCCGGTTCATGCGGCTATTGTAGGAGATTCGGATGCGCAAACAAAAACAGCCGCACGGATGCGGCTGTTTTCGTCACCGGATCGAAGGGGTGCTCAGAAGCGCCAGAGTATGCCGACCGACACCATGTTCATGTTGTTGACGTCCTTGATGTCGAAGCGTTCATACTCGCCGCGGAGCTCGATCGAGCTGATATTGAAGCGGATGCCGACGCCATAGGCGGAATCGGTCCCGCTGTTGGAATCCGACATGCCCAGGTAGCGGGTCTTGGCGTCCCAGCGGACGACGCCGACCTTGGCGAACGCGCCGATCACGCCGAAGTCGAGGCCGGCCACGCCGAAGGCGCTGAGCCCGGTCGCGTCCACACTCGCCTTTTGGCCCTGGAGGGTATCGGACTGCGAACCGAAGTCGACGTATCCTGCCTCGACCGCGAAATCGACGACCGGCAGGTCGACGATGTAGCCGCCGAATCCTTTCCAGGCCGACCCGCTGCTGCTGAAATCCGTTGCGTTAATATCGATCGCGGTCTTGCCGACGCTGCCGCCGAGATAGAACCCCGAGTCGGCGAATGCGGCCGGGCCGCAAAGCATACCGGCGAGTAGCATGGCAACTGCCGCCAGGCGGCGACCGCCGGCGAATCGTGCGGTTTTCATGACCGTGCCTCCAGTTTTGCCCAAGCCTGCATACAGTAGTTTATTCCGGTTTCCGGCAAATGACGATCCGGTCACACTTTTGCACCACCGAGGGGCCGACCGATCGCTGCCCGTACCCGGTCGACAAACTCGCCCGCCTCCGCCACCCTGCTCGTATCGAATTGCAGCGCCTGTTTGGCTTCTGCCTCGTCCAGCCCCTCGGCGATCCCGAGCTGATGCTCCAGTACGCCGACATCGGCTTCCGATGCATCCCGCCCTTCGCGCTTCCTGCGCCTCACGCGCTGCGCCAGGATATCCCGGGACGCCCGTACTTCGACGATCAGGTATGCCGCGCCGCAGTCCTCCGCCAGGCGCCGCGCCCGCTCGCGTTCGGAGCGCCGCAGGAACGACGCATCGAGCATGACGTCCATACCCGAGACGAGCGACGCACGGGCGGCCTGCAACAGGCGATCGTAGGTCTTTCTCGTCATGGCGGAATCGTACAGGCCCCGATCGAGGCCGGAGTCGCTGCTCGTCGTCTCGCCGATCCCCGCCAGCCGCCGCCGCTCGATATCGGAGCGGACGCGAATCGCCGGCAGCGACAGCATGATCCGGCTCGACAGCCAGGTCTTGCCGGATCCGGAGAGTCCGCAGGCGATCAGCAGTGCCGGCACGTGCTCCGGCATCCAGTCGCTCGCAACGTCGCAATAGTGGCGCATCTCGTCCAGGTCCCTGCGTCGATCGCGGCCGTCGCTGCGCTCCGCACTGCGGATCGCAAGCACCTTCGCCCGGATCAGGCAGTGATATACGACATACAGCGCGAGCACCCGCACACCCTCGTAGTCGCCGCTGCATTCGAAGTAGCGATTCAGGAACTGATACGCGAGGTCGCGGCGGGCGTGCGCGACGAGATCCATCACGAGAAATGCGACGTCGCTGACCACGTCGATCGTGCGCAGCGCCGCGTCGAACTCGATGCAGTCGAATGCGACGATACCGGACGGCAGCCGCACGAGATTGCCGAGATGCAGGTCACCGTGGCATTCGCGAACGAAGCCGGACCCGGCGCGCTGCCTGAGGACGCCGTCGAGCAAGCGCAGGCGATCCTCCGTCCACCCTCTCAGGCTCGCGTACGTACCCTCCCCGAGACTGTCGACGAGGTAATCGAAGTTCTCGAGCATCGGCGCGGAAACGTCGCGAACCGCATCAACGCCCTTCACGCGAACCTGCAGCGCTTGCCCGTGCCGGGCTGCGAGCATCTCGGCGAGTTCGATCATGTCGTCGCCCGTGAGGCGGCCGGCGTCGAGTTCCGCCGCGAGTATCGCCTGTTGCGGGAATCGCAGCATCTTCACGGCATACTCGATCGGCGTCCCGTCGCCGCCGACCCGCGGACGGTCGGCCGTACCCGTGATCGGCACGACATCGAGGTAAATTTGCGGCGCCCACTGACGATTGAGCCGCAACTCTTCCTCACAGAATCGGCGGCGCAGTTCCAGCGTCGAAAAATCCAGGAAGCCGAGCCGTACCGGTTTCTTGATCTTGTAGGCGTATTTGCCTGTCAGGACAACCCAGGAGATGTGCGTCTCCAGGACCTCGATGTCTCCGGCGGGATGCGGCCAGGCGCCGGCCCGCGACAGGGACCGGATCAGGGTTTCATCGTACTGCAC
>JBAUVS010000270.1:0-7966 GCA_049583345.1 Woeseiaceae bacterium | reverse complement strand
GCACTGGCGCTGCAGGCCGGGCTCGCGGCGCTCGCGCTCTACGTCCCCGCGGGGATCGCCGCACTCGGCTACATCGTACGCGGCGTCAAGCACGTGATCGACTACGCGAACGACGGCATCGCGTTCGTGTTCGGCTCGCACATCAAAGAATCGCTCGGTTTCACCGTCGCATTCAACGTGCTGCCGGTGATCGTGTTCATCGGCGCGGCGATGTCCATGCTCTATTACCTCGGCGTCATGCAACGCGTCGTGGGCGTGGCCGGCGGCTGGCTGCACAGGCTGCTGGGCACGAGCCAGCCGGAGTCGATCTCGGCCGTCTCCAACATCTTCGTCGCCCATACCGACGCGCCGCTCGTCGTGCGGCCCTACCTCAGGGACATGACGGAGTCGGAACTGTTCGCCGTGATGACGGGCGGCTGCGCGACGATCGCGGGCGCCGTGATGATGGGCTACGCGGCGATGGGCATCGATCTCAAGTACCTGATCACGGCCAGTTTCATGGCGGCACCCGGCGGGCTGCTGATCGCCAAGATCATGATGCCGGAGACGGAGGCGCCCGACGCCGACTTCGATCCGGCCCGGACCGGAGGCGTCGAGCGTCCCGTCAACGTGTTCGAGGCGATCGGCAACGGCGCGATGACCGGCATGCAAGTGGCGTTCAGCGTCGGCGCGATGCTGGTGGCCTTCGTCGCACTGATCGCGCTCGTCAACGGCATACTGTCGGGCATTGGTGCCTGGTTCGGCTTCGAGCACCTGACGCTGCAGTGGTTGCTCGGCAAGGCGTTCGCGCCGATCGCGTTCCTCGTCGGGGTGCCCTGGGCGGAGGCGAACCAGGCCGGCAGCCTGATCGGCCAGAAACTGGTCATCAACGAGTTCTATGCCTACCTCAGTTTCGTCGACATCAAGGCGACGCTCACCGCGCACACGCAACTCATCGTCACCTTCGCGCTGTGCGGTTTCGCGAACCTGTCCTCGATCGCAATCCTGCTCGGCGGACTCGGCGCCGTCGTGCCCGAGCGCCGCCACGACATCGCCAGACTTGGTCTGAGGGCGGTGATTGGGGGTACACTGGTCAACCTGATGAACGCATCGCTGGCAGGCATGTTCTTCGCTCTGCAGGGCCAGGGCTGATTACAGGCGGACCATGGGCAGGGCAATACTTCTCGTGCTGGATTCCTTCGGCATCGGCGGAGCACCCGATGCGGCGCGTTTCGGCGACGAGGGCGCCGACACCTTCGGCCACATCGCCCGTGAGCGCGCGGCGTCTGCCGCCGGCCCGCTCGTACTGCCGAATCTCGCCCGGCTCGGTCTCTACCACGCGAGCCGCGACAGCACGGGCAAATTTCCCGCCGGCGCGATCACCGATACCGAGATCGCCGGTGCGTACGGATTCGCCGAGGAGCTGTCGAGCGGCAAGGACACCCCGAGCGGCCACTGGGAGATCGCCGGCGTGCCGGTGCTGTTCGACTGGGGCTATTTCACGAAACCGACCGACACGTTCCCGCCGGATTTGCTCGATGCGCTCGTCGAACGCGCGCATCTGCCCGGCTATCTCGGCAATTGTCACGCCTCGGGTACCGAGATCATCGCCCGGCTCGGCGACGAGCACGTTCGTACGGGCAAGCCGATTTTTTACACGTCGGCCGACAGCGTGTTCCAGATCGCCGCGCACGAGGAGGCGTTCGGCCTGCAGCGGCTCTACGATCTCTGCGACATTGCACGCGAACGGGTCGACGAGTACCGCATCGGCCGCGTGATCGCGCGGCCGTTCGTCGGCGACAGTCCGGAGACTTACGTCAGGACCGGCAACCGCCGGGACCTGACGACACCGCCGCACGCCGATACCGTGCTCGACAAATTGACGGCCGCGGGCGGCGAAGTGATCGGTATCGGCAAGATCCCCGACATCTTTGCCCACCGCGGAATCACGAAGAAGATCAAGGCCACCGGCAACGCGGCGCTGTTCGACGCCACGCTGGATGCCCTGAAGGAAGCGCCGGATCGCTCGATCGTGTTCACGAACTTCGTCGACTTCGACATGTTGTATGGCCACCGCCGCAATGTGGAAGGCTATGCCGCGGCACTCGAATACCTGGATGCGCGGCTGCCCGAACTGCAGCGCGCGATGCGCGACGACGATGTCCTGATACTGACGGCCGACCACGGCTGTGACCCGACCTGGCAAGGTACGGACCACACGCGCGAACACATCCCGGTGCTTGCATACGGCGCCGGAGTTGAGCCGGGATCGCTCGGGAAGCGGGAAACTTTCGCCGACATCGGCCAGAGCCTGGCGGATTTCTTCGGACTCGCACCGATGGACTACGGTTCGGGCTTCCTCGATGCATGATGCGGCGCCGAGGCCGGCGGTTGTGCCGCTCCATGATGCGCGGTGGCGCCCCCTGCGAGCGGCGCTGGTCTTCCTCGCCCTGTTGATTTCCGCGGCGAGCCGGGCCGCCGGACCGCCCACGAGCGAACAACTCGCCGCTGCGGCAAACGCATTACTGCAGGCTCTGGACTCCGGGCAACGGGCACAGATCCAGTTTCCGTTCGAGTCCGAGGAGCGGCTCGACTGGCGCTTCGATACCCGCGCGTTCACGCGGGGCGTGGCGCTCGGCAGGATGACGCCGCAACAGGTCGGCCTGGCGGGCGAAGTGTTGCGACTCGCGCTCGGCATTACCGGCGCCGTGACGACCGGGCAGATCGCGCGCCTTGAAGAGGCGCTCGAGAATCCCGGGCGGGCAGGGAACGGCGGCGACTATTACGTCACGCTGTTTGGCAAACCGGGCACGCGCGGCAGCTGGGCGGCGAGTTTCGTAGGTAGCGAACTGGCACTGAATTTCACGATCGTCGACGGCAACGTGATCGCGTCCACGCCGTGGTTCGCGAAACCGGTCGGGACCGAGGCGCCCAAGGCGGGCCCGGTGGAGAAGGCGGCTGCCGACGCCGAGAAGGATCCGGCCCAGAAACTGCTCGAATCGCTCGATAACTCGCAGCTCACCCGGGCCGTCGTGGCCACCGTCGCACCATTGACTGTCGGCGAGAGCGGGGTACCGGACCTCTCATCCGTCAAGCCGCAAGGCATCCGGATCTCGGAACTCGGGACCGGGCAGCGCGTGATGTTGTACGACCTGATCGGCAGTTATATCTCCGACGAGGATGCTGAAAACCGGCTGGCGAGAGAGAAGCAGGTCGAGGCCGCCGGCGACGAAATCTATTTCGCGTGGATGGGGTCGGTGCAGGCCGGCGCGCCGCACTTCTATCGTATACAGGCAGCGACCTTCCTGATCGAGTATGACAATGTTCAGGGCGGCGCCAGCCGCAGTCACGTCGTGTGGAGCGCCACAGGCGGAGAGACCGGGGGAGAGGCAGCCGGCGAGTCTCAGGAGAAACAATCGCCGTAGGCCATGCGTCGGCTGGCCAATGGCTGTCGAGGAGCAAGCTGATGGGCTACAAGACGTATTGCACGATCTCGGGAGTGCTGTTCTCGCTCGTCGCACTCGGGCACCTGTTGAGGATCATAGGGAATCTTCCCGTTACCGTCGGCACGATGTCGATCCCTATGTATGTGTCCTGGGGCGGATTGATCGTGCCCGCTTTACTCGCAATCTGGGCCTTCCGGACGGCGGGGCGTTAGTCCGGCGCAATTGCCCGAAGTCTCGGAATTCGCGCAGTCCCATGGAGTCCGGTGCATGGTTGCGCTTCGCGGCGGATCTCGTCCTGTTGACGCATGCGCTGTTCGTCGCATTCGTCGTGTTCGGGCTCCTGCTCGTACTCGCAGGAAAAGCGCGCAGCTGGGCCTGGGTGCGGAATCCGTGGTTTCGCCTCGCGCATCTGGCCACGATCGGTGTCGTCGTGGTGCAGTCCTGGTTCGGAGCGGTCTGTCCACTGACGATCCTCGAGATGGCCCTGCGGCGGCGGGCCGGCACCGCCGTATATCCCGGCTCGTTCGTGGCGCACTGGCTGGAAGCGATCCTGTACTACCGGGCGCCAGGGTGGGTCTTCGCGGTCTGTTACACGATTTTCGGTGGGCTCGTCCTGGCGAGCTGGTATTGGGTGCCTCCCCGTCCGTTTAACGGAGACAGGTCGAGTAAGACTACCTGGATATTCTAATGAATCCCTGATCAATTCGTCATTGCGAGGAGCGAAGCGATGCGGCAATCCACAGTGTGTTGATTTCAAACACTGGATTGCTTCGCTTCGCTCGCAATGACGAATCGTCTTCCAATTAATCAGAGTTTCCGTAAGTCAGGCATCAATGCGATGCATTTTGCAATACAAACAGGAGCATCGGATGGATCAAAATCGAATCTTCGGCCCGTTTCTCGGCATGATGCTATTGACCTTGCTCGTCTGGATCTACATGTACACGAGGCGGCTCGGGATGATCCGGTCCAGGAATCTCGATCCGCAGCAGTTGACGCCCGGCGAGCTTGCCAGGGTATCGCCACCGGACGTGTCGAACCCGTCGGACAATCTGAAGAACCTGTTCGAAATGCCCGTACTGTTCTACGCTCTGCTGTTGTACCTGTTCGTTGCGGGGCAGGTCGATCAAGCCTATCTGGTAGCTGGCTGGCTTTTCGTGCTGTTTCGGGCGTTGCACAGCGCGATCCATTGCACGATCAATATCGTTGCCGTGCGATTCACCATCTATATATTGTCATGCGGCTGCTTGTTCTTCATCTTGCTGCGGGCTGCGAGCGACTATTTTTCGTGATCAATACGACATGACGATGCGATCCGTCTTTTACCGCGTCGACACCATCGGCAGCGGATTCCTGGCCATCATGGCCCGGCCGCGCGGCGGCGACCCGGCCCGGGACGAGATCCTCGCGTTCCGGCAGGCCGGGATCCGGAGGATCGTCTCGCTGCTGGAACTGCACGAGGAATTCGTGCTCGGCCTCGAACTCGAGCGCCAGTATTGCCGTGACGCCAGGATCGTGTTCCACTCCTTCCCGATCCCCGAACGGGGCGTGCCGTCGAATGCGGTCGAGTTGTCCGAACTTTCGAAGAAGACGTACCTGCGCTGCTCGGCCGGCGAGAACACAGCGATCCATTGCCGTGCCGGGATCGGCCGGTCGAGCCTCGTCGCCGCGTCTGTCCTTTTGCACGGTGGTATGAGCGTCGACGACGCGTTCGCAAGAATTGCGATGGCCAGGGGCGTCCCTGTCCCCGACACACCGGAGCAGGCAGACTGGCTGCGCCAGAATGCCTATACCGTCCTGACCGGCGGGGCAATGTAGCGCAGCATGGCAATCAATATCCGAATGGCATTCCTTGTCCTCGCCGTCCTGCAGGCGTTGCACTCCGTGGAAGAGTATTTCAGCCGGCTTTGGGAATACCTCGCTCCTGCGCGTTTCGTGAGTTCGCTCGTCAGCGACGATCTGTCGGTCGGATTTGCCGTCATCAATATCGGCATCGTCTTGCTCGCATTCTGGTGCTACCTGGTGCCCGTGCGAAAATCGTTGCCCGGCGCCCGCGGCGTGGTCCTCATCTGGGCGATCCTGGAATCGCTGAACGGCGCCGGCCATATCCTGTTTGCTATCACCGCGGGCGGCTACTTTCCGGGCCTGTACACGGCGCCGTTGCTCTTGCTGTGTGGTCTGTATCTCCTGGTTCAGGTCACCCGGGACCCGCATAGCGCTTCCCGGCGGGCCGCCTGACGTGCCATGACGACTCCCGCGATATGTCGGCTCGAGGCGATCCAGGCCGACATCACGACGCTCAGGGTGGATGCGATCGTGAATGCGGCGAATCGTTCGCTGCTCGGCGGCGGCGGTGTCGACGGCGCGATTCATCGAACCGCGGGTCCGGGGCTGCTCGCGGAATGCCGCAGTCTCGGAGGCTGCGACACCGGCGACGCGAAGATTACCGGAGGCTACGACCTGCCCGCCGCCTGGGTCATCCACACGGTCGGCCCGGTGTGGCACGGCGGAGATCGGGGCGAGCCGGAATTATTGCGTTCCTGCTATCGGTCCTCGTTGGCCCTGGCGGCCGAGAACGGCGTGGCGAGCATTGCGTTTCCCGGCATCAGCACCGGTGTCTACGGCTACCCGGTGGCCAAAGCGGCACGCATCGCCGTAACGGCAGCGCGCTCGTTCATCGACGAACGGCCGTCCTCCCTTGCCTCGATCACGTTCTGCTGTTTCTCGGCAGCCGATCTGAAGATTTACGAAGCGCTGTTGGCCGGAGGCTGAGCTGCCGATCCGCCGGGCTCGCGCCAGGAATAGGGCACACGCACGGCGATAACTTCGCCGGTGGCGGTCGGCGCGCCGTCCGAGCTCACCGTGCAGGTCAGGATCGTCTTCTTGTCCGTGCATTCGACGATCTCGGCGCGCAAAACGATGGGCTTGTCGATGGGCGTGGGCCTGAGGTAATTGACGGTCAGGCGGCCGGTGACACACCAGATCTGCGGTTCCGAGCCGATCTCTCGTCCTTCGCGGCCGTAGTAGTTGGCCATGGCCGTGCCGACGCAATGGCAGTCGATCAGGCTCGCGACCGTGCCGCCGTAGACGTAATGCAGCGGCCCAGCGGTCTGTTCCGGGCGTGGTCGGTACGTGCAGATCGAGACCTTGCCATCCCAGTGGCTCTTGATCTGCATGCCGAGCGGGTTGTCGGCACCGCAACCGTAGCAGTGATTGTCGCGGATCCTATCCTGTATTGCTGGCACTGGCTTCCGGGTCCGTGGAGTGCGGTGAGATACGCATGGCGAGCAGCGTGCAGCCGACGACGCCGAGTGTGGTCGCGATCGACAACCAGTGGGGGTACGGATAGGTAATGAAGTTCGCTATCGTTCGCGCGAGCACGACACCGCCGACGACTGCGCCGAACGCGGTGTGCCTTGCCGTGCCGAGATAGCACGCTGCAAACACGCCTAAGAAGGAAGCGACAACCGGCGACGCGAAAACGAGCAGGAACTCTCCCGCCGGCAGCGTCGCCAGGTAGGGGCGTGCCGATTCCGCATCCGAAAAGTCGAGACTCGGAGGAGGCGGGTACAGCATGCCGACCGTCTTGTCGATCAACACGATTGTTCCGAACGCGATAATAATGCCGGCGACCATGGCCACCGCGTTGCGAATCATCAGCGATTTCTCTCCTCGAGCGCGCGCTTGATCCTGGCGCCGATCGCCCGGGCCTCCTCGGCCACCCTGGCCGTGTCAATTGTCAGGAATTTGCCGTCGCGCATCAATATCTTTCCGTCGACGACGACGGAAGCGACATCCTGTTCGTCCGTGACATAGACCAGCGTCGACAGCACATTGTAGGTCGGAATGTCATGGACGTCGTCGAAGGCAACCTGGATGACGTCGGCACGCTTGCCGACTTCCAGCGAACCGACTGTGTCGCCCAGCCCGATGGCGGTCGCGCCACCGCGGGTCGCCATTTCGAGTACCGTCCTTGCGGGCAGGACCGTCGGGTCCATCCGGTCGACTTTTTGCAGGAAGGACGCCAGACGCATCTCCTCCCACATGTCGAGGTCGTTGTTGCTTGCCGCACCGTCCGTACCCAGCCCGATACGGACGCCGGCCTTGAGCATCTTCGCAATCGGCGCTATGCCCGATGCGATCTTCATGTTGGAGGTGGGGTTATGGATTACGCCCACCTTGTGCTTGACGAGTATCGGGATCTCGTCATCCGTCGGCCAGACGACATGGGCGGCAATGGTGGGACCGTCGAAGAAACCGATCGAATCGAGCATCTTGATGCTCGTCGTGCCATAGTGATCCTTCGAGTACTGCACTTCGTAGGGCGACTCGGACAGGTGGATGCTGACCGGCACGCCGTAATGCAGTGCCGCCTCACGCGTCGCGCGCAAATCCTCCTTGTTCAGCGTGTAGTCGGAATGCGGTCCGAAGATAGGAGTGATCCGACTGTTCCTGCCCTGCCAGCGCTCGATGAACTCGCTGCCCTTGCGAATCGAATCGGCGGCGTCCTCGGCATCCGGGCTGCGCTGATCGATCACGGT
>JBAUVS010000269.1:0-1564 GCA_049583345.1 Woeseiaceae bacterium | reverse complement strand
TGCAGCAGCAGGTTACCATCGTTATCAAGTACAAACAGGCGGCGGAAAGTGTCAGATTCGCTCAGTGTGTCTCCGAACAAACTGCCGATTTGATCGACGGTTGAGCGGTTTTCACCGTTCTCTTCGAACAATTTGTTGAGCAGCGCTGGGCCATCGCCTTCGGTTGCGATATTGTCCAATGCCACCACTGTGTTCTGGAAACTGGTGTTGATTTCTTGTTTCTGATGTTCGGACTGCTCCTCAACGTAGGCGCGCAGATTAGTGGTACTGATTTCGGTGAATCCATTTTGCGCGATGATAATCAGCAGCACTACAGGAATCACGATGGCGATCAAAAAGCCGCCTGCTAATTTCACCCACATCGGCCAATTGAATATGTTGAGGGAGGAAAGGAGATTTTTCATTACAACTCCCCATTTTCCGCTTCTGCCAACGGTTCAGCCAGTGCTTCCGGCTGAATATAGATTCGCGTGTGAATTGCCCCCAGCGCCTCATTAAAGTTTTCGGCTGCTAGGCTTAACACACTCCGCACATCCGTTGCGCCAATAAGCACACTATTAATCTCGCTGGCCTTACGTTCTCGTAGCGCTTGTGCTTGGCTCTGTTCGAATAATCGCGTGTTTTCCAGCGCCAGCGCCAGACGTTCGGCCACAATCCGCGCCATTTCGACCTGCCGCTCACTGAGTTCCTGATCTTTAGGAATGGCAAACGACATCGCCCCCAGGGTTTGATCGCGGAACACAATCGGTACATTGATGATCCGTTCATCATCAACCGTCTCGACCTGTAAAGTGGCACTGGATAGAGTATTGTGCAGCGTGCCGGGTAAGTCACCGGCTGGAATGAGGCTAAGGATACCGTCCGTCCCCATGCTGTAGCCAATGGCGGATTTGCCCTGTCCATCCAGATAATCTGTCCAGCTTCCCACCACTGCCTGTCTTTCGCGCTGTTGATAGTTTGATGCCTGGGTCTGAAGGTGTTGGTTCGCTGCCTCTCGTTCACGCAGGTTGCGCTCCAGGTCGCTAATTTGCTGCGAACGGCGGAGCGCGATAGCCAGTTGGTCAACCGCCATCGACAGAACCCGGATCTCACGTGCAGTAAAAGGTGTCAGTCCGGCTTTTTGCACATCCAGTACACCTAATGTCTCGTCGCCTTGCCGAATAGGGATTGCACAGCCGAAAGTCGCCGCGGTCAGTAAATGGCTTCGTCGGGGCAGGGGATCATCACTCGATGTTGTACGTGCCTCTTTTGCACGCAACGCCTCATTGATAATATTGGCTTCGCCGAGGCCTAAACCCTCGCGCCGTATCATCTCAATTTCGCTGCCACCAGCCCGCATCATTCGCGTGAAAGTACCGGCCTCATCCACCAGATACACTTGTGCAGACAGAAGCTCAAACCTCAACCGCACCGCGTCCAGGACATGCGACAGAACCTTCTGTTCGTTGTCCAAATCGCCAACTTCAGTACTCAGGGCAGCAGCCCATCGATGTTGCTGCACTTCTATCTGGGACTCGTCGGCAATAATTTCAAGATCACCCCGGAAGATGAACAGGAGTCCGAC
>JBAUVS010000268.1:0-7677 GCA_049583345.1 Woeseiaceae bacterium | reverse complement strand
GGGCGGTCCGCTGCCACCCGGCCTGCCGCAGCCGACCGAGACGATCGACCTGTGGCCGGACGGCGCGCCGGGCATGCCCGAACCGCCGCCGGTCGAGACCGTCGAGGAACGCAGCACGGAAGCCAAGCTGACGGACCGTGCGGTGCTGGGGATCTCGCGGCCGCGCATGGCGATATTCCGCCCGCGGCTTTCCAACGGCGCCGGCGTGATGATCACGCCGGGCGGCGGTTACCACCACGTCGTGATCGACAAGGAAGGCTACGAGATCGGCCGCTGGCTCGCCGCACGCAGCTACACGGTGTTCGTGCTCTTCTACCGCCTGCCCGGCGAAGGCTGGGCGGCCGGCCCGGACGTGGCGCTCTCCGATGCGCAACGGGCGATGCGCCTGATCCGCCACAAGGCGATCGATTACGGCGTCGATCCCCGCCGCGTCGGGGCCATGGGATTTTCGGCGGGCGGACACGTCTGTGCGGACCTCGCGACACGCTTCGCCGCGCATGTCTACGACCCCGTGGACGAGGCCGACACCCTGTCGGCGCGGCCCTATGTCGCGGCGCCGATCTATCCTGTGATCTCGATGAGGCGTGACATCGCGCATGCCGGTTCCCGCGAACTGCTGATCGGCGCGGACGCCGGCCCCGACCTCGAACGCGCTCACTCGCCGGACGAGAGCGTGCCGGACAACGCGCCGCCGTGCTTCCTCGTGCACGCCGAGGACGACGACGTCGTGCCGGTAGAGAACTCCGTGCGATTCCAGGAAGCGCTGCGGGCGCACGGCATCCCCGTCGAGATGCACCTGTTCGCCAACGGCGGCCACGGTTTCGGCTTGCGCAAGGCCTTCGGCAAACCCGTCGGCATCTGGCCCGAGCTGTTCGCGAACTGGGCGCATTCCGAAGGGCTGGCCTGAGTCATGGGTGGCGACCGGAAGCGGATCTCCCGCCGGCAACTCCTGCTCGGTACGGGTGCCGCGGCGCTGACCGGCGCGTGCTCGCGCTTCAAGAGCGGTACCGCCGAAGCGGCAGGCGACAGCGACCTGGGCGGCAAGGCACTCGTTGCGATGCGGCGGGCGATGGCGTTCATGCGCGAGTCCTGCGCCGTCAACGGCGGTTACGTCTGGTCGTACGCGGCCGACTTCTCGCGGCGCTGGGGCGAGATGGAAGCGTATCCGTCGATGATCTGGATACAGCCGCCCGGCACCGCGACGGTCGGACATCTGTATCTCGACTGCCTGCATGCCACCGGCGACGCCGGGTACTACGCCGCCGCCGCGGAAGTCGCGGACGGGTTGATCGCCGCGCAGCATCCGACCGGCGGCTGGAATTACCTTCACGACTTCGCGGGCGAGGCGTCCGTGCGCCGCTGGTACGACACGATCGGCAAGAATGGCTGGCGTCTCGAGGAATTTCATCACTACTACGGCAATGCCACCTTCGACGATGCCGGCACGGCCGATGCGACCCAGTTCCTGCTGCGCGTCTACCTCGAGAAACGCGAGCAGCGATTCGAGGCGCCGCTCGGCCGCGCCGTGAACTTCATGCTCGACAGCCAGTACGACAACGGCGGCTGGCCGCAGCGCTTCCCGTTCGTAGACGACATGCCCGCGTTGCACGGACACCCCGACTACACGCGGCTAATCACGTTCAACGACGACGTCGGCGCGGAGAACATCAAGACGCTGCTCATGGTCTGGCAGACGCTGGGCGACGAGCGCGCGCTCGCTGCGATCCGCCGCGCGATGGGCGTGTTCTCTATGACTCAGCAGCCGGCGCCGCAGGCCGGCTGGGGCTTGCAGCACCACGTCGACGATTTGAGCCCGGCCGGTGCGCGCTCCTACGAGCCCGAGGCGCTCGTTACCCATACGACGGCGAGCAACGTCCGGCTGATGCTCGACTTCTGTGAATGGACGGGCGAAAAGGCTTTTCTCGAACGTATCCCCGAAGCGCTCGACTGGCTCGAGTCGGTTCGGCTGCCGGCCGGTGAGGTGCGCATACCGGGCCGGGAGTACCCGACCTTCATCGAGATCGGCAGCAATCGCGCGATCTACAATCACCGCCGCGGCTCCAACGTCGTCAACGGCGAGTACTACCAGGATTACAGTCCCGAACACCCCATCGTTCACTATTCGCAGTGGCGTGCGATCGACGCCGATGCGCTGCGCGAGAGGCATGCGCAGCTAAATGCGGCATCGACGGATGCGCTCGCGGCGACTTCACCGCTTGCCAAGAAAGACAACTTCGCACTACCGACGTACTTCACGGCACGCAATATAGAAGTATCGGACCTGAACTCGGACGCCGGGCAGGCGCCGTTCGAGATCCCCGACGAGGCCCGGGTACGGGAATTCGTCGACGGCCTCGATGCGCAGGGTCGATGGCTGACGCCGCTGACGGCGACGTCACACCCGTACAGCGGGCCGGGCCCGGCAACGCCTGCGCCGGGTGACTACTCGGAGACACGCGTGGGCGATGCCAGCGACACCTCGCCGTACATCACCGATCGGCCTGCGATCGGCATCTCGACGGGCCGCTTCATCCAGAACATGAGTGCGCTGATGCAGTACGTCGCCGGCGATGGTATAGATAAATCCCACGGAAAAAATACGCAGGGAAACTCTGATTGATTGGAAAGCGATTCGTCATTGCGAGCGAAGCGAAGCAATCCAGTGTTTGAGATCGACGAGCTGTGGATTGCCGCGTCGCTTCGCTCCTCGCAATGACGAATTAATCAAAGTTTCACTGGAACGTGGAGATTGCCAACCTCTGCGGATTCATCTAATGAAGTACCTTCTGACACTGGTATTTTTGCAGGTTGTTTCGGGTCAGACATTTGCGCAAGCAAACGAAACAAACGAGCTTCAAACCTTCGTCAAGCAGTACGAAGAAACCTGGCAATCGCATGATGGAGAGCGCCTGGGAGGCTATTTCGGTG
Source organism: Woeseiaceae bacterium (assembly GCA_049583345.1). Lineage (GTDB taxonomy): Bacteria > Pseudomonadota > Gammaproteobacteria > Steroidobacterales > Woeseiaceae > UBA1847. The sequence goes on along the minus strand of JBAUVS010000268.1, from coordinate 4,749 downwards.
ATGATGCCGACATGATTGCCGGCATCCAGCCGAGAATTGTCGGGCGGGAAGCCATTGCAGCATGGTGGAACCAATATTTCTCGCGAATAGATAGTGATCGTCGCCTTTCAATATCGATTGAGTCAATTCGGCTTCTGAGCCAGGACGTTGCGCTGATCAACGTCGCTACAACGACTGGTGGGACTCATTCGGAGACTCACGAGATTCTGGAACCCCGAAAGGCGCGCGGAACGTGGGTGGTGACTCGCGAGGGCGGTGCGTGGAGGATATCTGCGTTACGAGCACATTCACCGATTGGCGAACTACGCGAAGCACCCGGTACAGACAAATAGGATGTAACCGTCCGCTTTCGGCGCCAGCGGCGTTTGCGAAGTCAGTCGCTCGAAACGGAACCCGTCATACCAGGGCCAAGCCTCAGGTCTTCTTTCTACGGGACATATTTATGCCCGTACGTCGCCCGTTAGCCGGAACGCTTCTGCGACAACTACTCGTTTGTCTACGGTTACTACGTATTGTGCGCTCCCGGGGTGCTCCCTTCTCATGGCAAGCGGGGAGAGAGGCATAAGAATAGTGCCTGCTCCCCGGTCTCGGATATCCGCGGCGATCGAAACCCTACTGTCTTTCGCGTTTCGGTCGAACCACGGGAGGGGTGGGTATGAAGAGGCACGTGCTGCATCCGCTCTGGCTCGCGATCGGTGTGATTGCGGCCATCCTGATTGCGAGGCAGTTCATGGTACCGGACGACTTCGGTATCAACGGCAGCAGCTTCACTTACGGCTTCTACCGACTCGGCGACATCCAGGACTGGAAGAATTTCCCCGTCAAGTACGAGGGCCGGGACTACTGCGCGGATTGTCACAAGGATAATTACCGATCGATCCGGCGCTCGCCGCACAAGAACGTGCAATGCGAAAACTGCCACGGCCCGGCCCGTGGCCATCCCGGCGAGATCGCGAAGCTGCCGATCAACACGGACCGCAGCCTCTGCCTGCGCTGTCACGCGAACCTCGACTACGGCAACACGGCGAGGGCCGAGATGCCATCCATCGTGGACCAACGGCATCATCGGCGGCAGCAATGCGCGGAGTGTCACAACCCCCACGATCCCAGGGAGAGAGTCCGATGAGCTGCAGCCGAAGAGACTTCCTGAAAGAAGCCGTGGGCGGGACGCTGGCGTCGGTGTTGCCGATCGGTGCATACGTAATGCTCAGCAGCGAAGAGGCCAGGGCGGCGGTGGCGAACGCCAAGGTCCGGTGGGCGTTCCTGGTCGATGCGACCAAGTGCATCGGCTGCGGCATGTGCGTCAAGGCCTGCAAGAACGAGAACGAGATACCCTACGATGCACCCGTGACGCGCACCTGGGTGGAGCGCTACGTCGTCACCAAGGACGGCGAAGTACACGTGGACTCGCCGATGGGCGGACGAGACGGTTTCACAGACCCGAAGGTCGGCGGCGAGGAAATCGATCCCGACGATATCGAGAAGGCGTACTTCCTGCCGAAGCTGTGCAATCAGTGCGACAATCCGCCCTGCGTACAGGTGTGCCCGGTCGGCGCGACCTTCCAGACCGACGACGGCGTCGTGCTGATCGACAGGACCTGGTGCATCGGCTGCGGCTACTGCATCATGGCCTGTCCGTACGGCGTCCGCTTCTTCCATCCGGTCACCAAGACCGCGGACAAGTGCACCTTCTGCTACCACCGGATCACCAAGGGCCTGAAACCGGCCTGTGTGGATGCCTGCGCGTTCGATGCCCGCATGATCGCGAATCTGAAAGATCCGGACGACCCGGTGACGAAACGTATCCTGACCGAAAGGGTCGCGGTGCTGAAGGACGAATACGGTACGAAGCCGAACGTCTTTTACATCGGCCTCGACGCCAGTGTGAGGTGACGCCATGTCCGCAGACCTGATCGTTCATGGCGTAGAGTGGACCGTCAAGGAACTCTACGTCTATCCGAACGAGTACATCTACTGGAGCATCCAGATCGTCATGTACCCGTACATGACCGGTCTCGTCGCGGGAGCATTCGTCCTGTCGTCCCTGTATCACGTGTTCGGGCAAAAGGACCTCAAGGAGCTTGCGCAGTTCTCGCTCGTGTTCTCTTTCGCATTGCTGCCCGTGGCGGGGCTCCCCTTGTTGCTGCACTTGCAGCAACCGACGCGAGCGCTCGAACCACTGATGACGCCCCATTTCACGTCGGCGATCGCCGCGTTCGGGATCGTGTTCACGACGTACGGGCTGATCGTGTTCAGCGAAATCTGGTTCGTGTACCGCAGATACTTCGTCGAACAGCTCGGCGCACTTGCCGGCAAGCCGGGGTTCTGGAACCTGCTGCGGCGCATCGTGTACGGCGTGCTGACCTTCGGTGCACGCGACGTCAGTGACGAGGCGATCCGGGTCGATCACAAGGCGGCGAAGGTCCTGGCCGGCATCGGAATCCCGGTCGCCTGTTTCCTGCACGGCTATGCCGGCTTCATCTTCGGTTCGGTCAAGGCCAACGCGCTGTGGATGTCGCCGCTCATGCCGGTGATCTTCATCGTCTCCGCCGTCGTCTCCGGCATCGCGCTGTGCATGCTGACCTACATCGTCATCATGGAATGGCGGGCGTTCCGGCAACGACACGGCGGCGGTGCCCTGCAGGCCCGCGAGATCAAGGGCGCCGAGACCGACGTCATCACCAAGGCGACCCGTTACCTGGTCGGATTCCTCGTCGCTGCGATCTGCCTCGAACTGCTCGACCTGATCTTCCGCGGCTACACGGCGATGAAGTCCTGGGACATCCTGCGCTCCGTCATGTACGGCAAGGACTTCATGAACATCTTCGTATTGCAGTACGGCCTCGGGGACATCGTGCCCTTGATCCTGTTGTTGCTTCCCGGGCGCACAATGAAGCGTACCGTAGTGGCATTGGCACTCGTATTGTTCGGCGTGTTCATGATGCGCTGGAACGTGGTCATCGGCGGCCAGGCATTCTCGCTGTCGTTCTCGGGTTACATGCACTATCACATGCCGATCATTCCGCACAGCATAGAGACCTTCAAGGAAGGGCTGTTCGGCGCGCTGCTGGTCGCCGTCATGCCGTTCATCCTGTTCTGGATTATCAACCACTTCGTGCCGTCGCTGCGGAGGGATCTCGAGCGGAGTTGAAGAGATCGTCATGCAGGATCGACTGGCGCAGATCGAGTCCCGGCTGAGCGACATAGAAGCACGGCTCGATGCGCTCGAAGGGTCTGCTGCACACACCCGGCGCCGTGCTTGGGAACCCCCGGAGGCCTCGCTCGACGAGGGCCTGGTTTCCAATTTCGCGACCCAGATCGGCCGCGTGCTGCTGATCTTCGGCGGTGCCTACCTGTTGCGGTCGATGACGGACTTCCAGTTCGTGCCCACCCCCGTCGGCCTGTCGATGGGCGCGACCTATGCCCTGTTCTGGCTGTTCATGGCCCGGCGCAAGGGGCGAGTCGACGGTCAACGCGCGGCGGCCGAGTTCTTCGGCGGCACCTCCGTGTTTCTCGCGCTGCCGCTGCTGGTCGAGGCGACGACAAAATTCCAATTGCTGTCCGGCGGCCAGGGCTTCATTGCGCTGACGATCTTTACGGCCCTGGCGCTTTCCGTTGCCGTTGTGCGCAACCTGCGGATCCTGGGCTGGCTCGTTACGGCCGGCGGCATCGCCACCGCGTTCGCACTGCTGATCGTAGCCCACATCGCGCTGCTCGTAACCGCCTATCTCCTGGTGCTCGGCCTGGTGACCTTGTGGATCGTCTACGAGAAATCCTGGCGAGGATTGCGGTGGCTCGGTGCCTTCGGCGCGAACGCCGGAGTGGTTGCAATTATCGGATTCAGTTTCAGCGACCAGTGGCAGATCGGTGAGCGAACCCCACTTATTTTCTGTGGCGCACTGCTCGTCAGCTACCTTGCAAGCTTCGCGCTGCATTCTCACGTGAGATCGCAATCCATCGGGCTCTTCGAAATCGTGCAGTCGTTGCTCGTGGCGCTGGCCGCCCTGTTCGTCGCGACCAGCCGCGGCGGCGCCGGGCTTGTCGGCGCCGGCGCAATGAGCCTGATACTCGGCGCTTGTTGCTATGGTCTTGCGCTGACGCCCGAATCGCGCCTGCAGCGCGGCGTGAATTTCTATTACTACGCGATGCTCGGCATGCTGCTCGTCATCGCCGGGATCGCACTGACGATGCCGTCGTCCGGTGCCGCGGTAACCTGGTCCGTCCTGGCGCTCGTCGCCGCCTGGTTCAGCGGACGCAACGGCTGGGTGAGTCTCAGCCTGCAGAGCACCGTAATGCTTTGCGCTGCGGCGATCGGTTCCGGAATCCTGGCGACGGGCCTCAAGGCCCTGACCGGAGATCCGGGAACGGGCTGGCCGATGGGGGAGCCCTGGCAGGCGGCGGTCGCGCTGGGGACGGTGGCCTGTCTGTTCATCCCCGTGGCACAGCACTCCAAACGCTGGGGAACGGCGGCCGGACTGCCTCAGCTGATCGTATTGGTGCTGTCGGTATGGGAGGTCGGCGGGCTCATGGTCGCCTGGCTGGCGCCGGTGCTCGCCGCCGTGACGACGGCGGAGCCGAATCTCGCCGTGCTGGCGGCCCTGCGCACGGCGGTTCTATCGGCGGCTTCGATGACCCTGGCCCTGTCCAGCCGCCACCGGCGCTGGCCCGAGGCGCGCTGGCTGGTCTACCCGCTGCTGGTCCTGGTCGGCATCAAGCTGTTCGTCGAGGATTTCCCGCACGGGCATGCCG
>JBAUVS010000267.1:0-9457 GCA_049583345.1 Woeseiaceae bacterium | reverse complement strand
TCGAGGCCGGCGTGGCAACCGATGCAACTGTTGAGGAACAGGCGGCTGTCGCCACCGGGGCTGCGACTCACATCCTGTCGGATCCAGTCCGGGGGCAGCTTGGTGTCGTGCATCTGCTCCATGTCGTTGCACATCTGGTTGAGCAGCGTGAAGCGGAACATCGCCCGGTTCGTGCCGGCGATGAAAAAGGCCTGCGCTGCGGCGCGCGATGTCATTACGCCGGCCGTCGCCGCCGACGGCAACCCGTTTATCGACGACTGCGGCACATCCGTGAGTTCGTCGCGGAGGTTGATGTCGTTCGCCTCCAGCTGTTCATAGTGGTCGTTGTTCGACGCCGACGGTGCGGCGGGCACTGCGCCGCTCTGACCGACGTAGGTCAGGTCGGCAGACAACAGCGTGTTAAACGGCACGTCGTCGCGGATCATACCGATCACGGTGGCGATGTAATCGTTCAGCGGCACAAATTGATTGCGGTCGCGATTCGTCCATGGCGCCGCGAAATTCTTCAGCGTGACGTTGTAGAAGTTCACGTCATCCATCGCGAGCATGGCGGCATCGAATGGCGTCCCGGGCTGCGACGGATCGATGTCGTCCTGCATCTGCTGCAGAACGGCATCGGTCGGCGGAACGCCGGCGAGCCGGTCGTGGATGCGCCTGGCCTGTTCGCGATAACCCGCGAGTGCCGGCGACATCAAGCCTGCCGACAAAAGACCGACGAGCAGGACTCGCCAGATTGTCCCGATCCTTCCATGGTCTTTCGCTAGTCTCATTGTCGTCCGCTTCCAGTCAGTCATAGCCATTGCTCACGGGTTGAGTAGATCCACCACCGTCTTCTCGTTGTCGATGTACCGGACCTGGTGGACACGCCGGATGACGCCTCGGGTAATCCTGCCAGACGGCCATCGCCGACGCCGTGAATGTATTCACAGACCCGGCGTGCCGGGCGCCCGCGATGGATCGCGACGCCCGATCTGTCTGTAATGAAGCAAGTGCTGTGCCAGCCCGGTCACGAAACGGGTCAAATGGAAGAATAACGTTATTGATCAACGGCTTGACGGGCCTGCCATCGATCACGGCGAGACCGCGATATGTCAAGCCATTGTCGGCGCTTTCGCACAGAATTCCGGGCCCGAAACGCTAAGCCACTGATTGCAGAACGTTGCGCGGATGTCGCACAAAGGCGACAGGTGGACAGAATCGCGTCACCTTCAAACAACATTCGCAGGCGACATAACCATCGTGCGGCGTTCGGCTGTTGCGCAAAAGCACGCACTGACCTGCGGCGGCCCGACCTCACCGGAACCGAAATGGGGTACGGGTCGTTACTCCGGGTATGGCAGCCGTATCGTCCGGATCGCCGTGACTGCGGACAATTCGCGTAGCGATCATCGGCGAGAAACGGATTTAACTTTGTTTCATGTCGCGCTTTTTCGACATTACATCGACTCGGACGCGTCCATATACTGAGGAACGGATTGTGATCGCGTTAACGGTAAGGGGCAGGTTGCACGTCCACTATAACGTGAGGCGCTGCTCACCGTGAGTTTCCAGGGTGCAGGCTATGATCAGGCTATCGCGACTAACTATGGATGGTATCGAGAGGAAGTGTCTACTGACGCTGCTCGCCTCGGCGGCTGCGCTCGTCTGCGCGTGCGGCGGAGGCGGCAATGGCGTGAACATCGGCTCGGGACAGGATCCGGATCCCGTCGTCGTTGATTTCCCGATTGCCTATATCCGGGCACCGATCCCGGTCGACGACAACGGCGAATTCGCTCAGCGCGACGTACGCGAGCAGATTACCTTCGACTTCGGTGCGGATCTCTTCTACAGGGACCGGGCGTCGCCGAGTTCGGAGGCAGTCAACATCACGGGTGACCTGACCCAGGGCCTCGCCGCGATCCGCGACGTCGAGATCGCCTATGACGGCAGCTCGCTGCTGTTCGCGATGCGCTATCCGTTCGATCCGAATGCGGCCGAAGAGGATCTGCCCACCTGGAACATCTGGGAATACACGTTCGCGGACAGCAACCTGCATCGCGTGATTTCGTCCGATCTCACGGCAGAGATCGGCCACGACATCATGCCCAAGTACCTCCCGGACGGGCGCATTATTTTCGCGTCGACCCGGCAGACGCGTGCGCAGGCTGTGCTGCTCGACGAGGGTAAGCCGGGCTTTCCGGCGCTGGACGAAGACCAGAACGAATTCGCCTTCAACCTGCATGTCATGAATGCCGACGGCTCCGGCATCGAACAGGTCACCTACAATCAGAGCCACGACCTCGATCCGTCCGTCCTGTCGAACGGCCAGGTCGTGTTCAGCCGCTGGGACCACGCCGGTTCGAACAACACCATCAATCTCTATCGCATGAATCCGGACGGATCGAGGCTCGAACTGCTGTACGGCCGCCAGAGTCATGCGACCGGTACAAACGGACAGGTCATCCAGTTCCTGCAGCCGCGCGAACTCGAGGACGGTCGCGTGATGTCGCTGATCAGACCGTTCACGGGTACGGAGGAGGGCGGCGATCTCACGGCGATCGATACGCCGGAATACCTCGAGATCACCCAGCCGACGAGCGAGAACATCGGCATCCTGACCGGGCCGGCACAGGAGACCGCGACGATCAACCAGGTCTCCACCGAGGCGGACGCGCCGTCGCTGGGCGGGCGCTACAGTTCGGTGTACCCGATCCTGGACGGCACCGGCCGCCTGCTGGCGAGCTGGAGCCAGTGCCGCCTCGTCGAACAGCTCGCCGATGACGGCGACCCGAACACGACGGATACGCGTATCGTCCCGTGCACGGCCGACCGGCTCGCCAACCTGTTCGTGCAGCCCGATCCTGCCAATCCGGTTACCCCCGCCGTGGGCACCTTCGTCGTGGCACCGCCGCTGTACGGCATCTGGATGTACGACCCCCGCGACAATACGCAACGGCCGGTCGTCGCGGGCGCGGAAGGCTTCATGTTCACCGAGGTCGTTGCGGCGGATCCGAAGGTCGCGCCGCCGGTCATACCCGACGGCGAAGACAACTTCACGCTGGACGGGTCGCTGGCCGACGCCGGCGAAGCCGTGCTCGACATCCGCAGCGTCTATGATTTCGATGGTGCCGCGGTCGTGGACATTCCGGCGATGGCCGATCCGGTACAGACGCCGGCGGCCAACCGTCCGGCACGCTTCCTGCGCATCGAGAAGGCCGTGTCGATCCCCGACGACGACCTCGTCGATCTCAACGATACCGACTTCGGCGTGAGCACCCAGCAGGGTATGCGCGAGATCGTTGGCTACGCGATGATCGAACCGGACGGTTCCGTCATGGCCAAGGTGCCGGCGAACGTGGCCCTGGCGGTCAGCGTGGTCGACGCGAACGGCAAACGCATCACGGCGCGGCACCAGAACTGGATCGAACTGCGTCCGGGCCAGAAACTCGAGTGCAACGGCTGTCACGTCGCCAACAGCGGTCTGTCGCACGGCCGCGCCGCCGCGTTCGAGTCGGCGTATGCCGGTGCGACCGTCGCCGGCGCGCCGTTCCCGAACACGGATCCGATGTGGTTCGTCGGCGACGTCGGCGAAACGATGGCCGAAGTCAGGGCGCGGATCACCTGTGCCACCGATGCCTGCTCGTCGATCGAGCCGTCGATGGACGTCACCTATCGTGACGTCTGGAGCGCGGACCCGACGATCCGGGCGAACAACGCGGATATCGATTATCTCTACTCGGACCTGCAGACGCCGTCGCCGACGACGCTCGCCTGCGAGTCGAACTGGCAGGCGAACTGCCGCAGCGTGATCAATTACGAGGCGATCATCCATCCCTTGTGGAGCCTGCCGCGGCCCGTATTCGACGACATGGGCAACCCGGTGATCGACCCGAACACCGGCTTGCAGGTCGACAATGTCTGCACGGGCTGTCATACATTCCCGAATTTCGCGGCCGACGGCGTGACGCTGATCCCGCCGGCGGGGCAGCTGGAGCTGACGGACGGCCCGTCGCCGGACGAACCGGATCAGTTCCATGCCTATCGCGAACTGTTAGTTACTGATAATCTTCAGGAAGTAGTGAATGGCGCATTGGTCGATGCGCAGCAGCAAACAGGCGTCGATGTCGACGGGAACCCGATATTCGACGTGATCCCGATACCCCCGCCAGCGAGTATCGCCGGTGCCAGGGCGTCGGGCCGATTCTTCGATCGATTCGAAGACCCCAATGACCTTCACTACAACATGTTGTCTGGCGCGGAGAGACGTTTGATTGCGGAATGGTTGGATGTCGGAGCACAGTATTACAACAATCCCTTCGACGTCCCACAGTAAATCGTCCTGTCTGTCCGTCTGCCTTGTGGCTCTTGCGCTGCTGGCACTCACAACCGGGCAAGCAAGGGCCGCCGAAGAAGCGCTTCGTACCGTGGCGGTCGCCGACCCGTACCTCGAGATGCACACGGGGCCGGGCCGCGGCTACCCGATTTTTTACGTCGTCGATCGCGGGGATTCGGTCGAGATCGTCATGCAGCGCACCGACTGGTACCTGGTGCGCGCATCCAACGGCAAGGAAGGCTGGGTCGATCAGGCGCAGATGCAGGAGACCCTGGAGCCCGACGGTTCGGCGGTGGAGTTCGAGGTCGCCGACCAGAACGACTTTACGAATGCCAAGTGGGAAGCCGGCCTGCTCGCCGGCGACTTCGGCGGTGCCAACGTCATCTCGCTCTACGGCGGGTACTCGATCAACCCCTATATCTCGTTTGAGGTATGGGGTTCACAAATTCTCGGGAATTATTCGAACGGCTGGATGACGAGTGTTAACGTCGTCCAGGAAACGTGGCCGGACTGGCGGGTCTCCCCATTCTTTACGCTGGGCGCCGGCATCATCCACACGTCGCCGAAGTCCACGATCATCCAGGGCGACGATCGGACCGACCAGATCGGACACGTCGGCGTGGGAATCAGGTTCTATGCGACGCGCCGGTTCCTTCTGCGTGCCGAATACAAGAGTTACGTCGTCTTCACGAGCCGTGACGACAACGAGGAAGTGGAAGAATGGAAAGTAGGGTTCGCGTTCTTTTTCTGATCGGCGCTCTGTTCGCGATGTCGGGCTGCGCTGCGACGAAGAACCTGTTCGGCATCGGACACGAAGAGGCGGCTCCGTCCAGTGCCGAGGAGCCGGGGCAGGTCATCGAGCCCGAGGTCGAGCGTCGCAAGATAAAAGAGCCGGCCATCGACCGGGAAGACTTCGAGGTCGGCGGCTTCGTCGGCATGATGAGCATCGAGGATTTCGGCACCAATTTCGTATACGGAGCACGACTGGCCTATCACGTTACCGAGGGTTTCTTCATCGAAGGCACGCTCGGCACAACCCAGGCCGGGCTGACGAGTTTCGAGCAGTTGTCCGGCGGCGCGAGACTCATCGATGACCGCAAGTACACGTACTACAACCTCAACGTCGGCTACAACGTGCTGCCGGGCGAGGTATTCATCGGCAAGGGCCACGCCTACAACACGGCGTTATATCTGATCGCCGGACTGGGTTCGACCCGATTTGCCGGCGACGACCGGTTCACGGTGGATCTCGGCGCCGGCTACCGGTTCCTGTTGACGGACTCGGTGGCATTGCATGCGGATTTCCGCGACCACCTGTTCGACATCGACCTGCTGGGCGACAACAAAACGGTGCATAACTTTGAGGCGCACCTCGGCGTGACCGTGTTCTTCTGAGCACGGCGTCACGGTTCAGGCCGGATTGCGGCGCTAGAGTTGGGAATTATGAGGAAAAATACGGGAAAACCGTCCGGATTATTGCTGGTGCTGGCCGCAAGCATGGTTTGTGCCGCCTGCGGCCCGATCGAACCCTGGGTTAAGCCGTACGAGCGCGACCGCCTGGCGGATCCGATCATGGCGCTGGATGCCGACCCCGTCTCCAGTGCCTACATACAGCACGTCTACGAGGCCCGCGAGGGTGCTCGCGGCGCCGAGGGCGCGGCCGGCGGCGGCTGCGGCTGCAACTAGAGACCGCATCATGCGCATCCGGCTCGGCACGGGACTGATCGCGCTGGCCCTGGCCTGTGGCCTGAGCACGTCCGAGGGAGGGGTGCTGCCGGAGGACCGGGCAGACGCCCTCTATCATCTGTATGACGGGGGCGGCGTCGAGATTAACGGCCCGTCGATACTGGTCCGCAAGCAGGCGGGCAAGAGCACCTCTTTCGTCGCGAATTACTACGTCGACATGGTCAGTTCGGCGTCCATCGACGTCGTCTCACAGGCGAGCCCGTACACCGAACAACGCAAGCAGTGGTCGCTCGGAATGGATTACCTGCGTGGCAATACGACGATGAGCCTGGGCTACGTGACCAGTACCGAATCGGACTACGACGCGAAGACCTACAGCTTCTCTGTCAGCCAGGACATGTTCGGCGACCTGACGACGCTGACGCTCAGTTATGCAAAAGGCGACGACGTGGTCGGCCGCTCCGACGATCCTGCCTTCGCCGCGGACACGCAACGGCGCGACTACGGCATCGGTCTCACGCAGATAATCACGCGCAACCTGATCGCGACATTGAATTTCGAGACCATCACGGACGAAGGCTTCCTCAACAATCCCTATCGCTCCGTCCGCTACGCGGATCCCGGCAGTGCGCTGGGTTACAGCTACCAGCCCGAGCTCTACCCGCGGACCCGGACCAGCAATGCGGTCGGGCTGCGCGCGAAGTACTACCTGCCGTATCGGGCCGCGCTGGAAGGGGAATACCGGTATTTCACGGATACCTGGAACATCGAGTCGCATACGCTCTCGATCGGCTACACGCATCCGCTGGGTCCGTGGACCTTCTTCGGCAAGTTTCGCTATTACGACCAGGTGTCCGGCGCATCGTTCTTCAGTGACCTGTTCCCGTACGAGGACGCGACCAACTTCCGCGGCCGCGACAAGGAGCTGAGTCCGATGACGAGCCAGACGCTGGAACTCGGTGCATCCTACGAATTCATCCACCCCGACGAAGGCTGGCACTTCATCAAGAAGGGCACCGCGAACTTCTCCATCACCGCGTTCTCGGTCGACTACCACGAATTCCACAACGTGACGACGAGCGCGCCGCTGGGGCAGGAACCGCTCTACCACCTGGACGCCAACGTCCTGCAGCTGTTCTTCTCGTTCTGGTACTGAACTCAGCCCCACGGGATGGCGCGGGCAACCGCGAATACCGTGTCAATGCGAGGAGCGCAGCGACGAAGCAATCCACGCCGGATCGCTTCGCATCGCTCGCAATGATCCGCTCTCGCGCAGCGCCAATAGCGGTCCGGTGGTAGGATACGCGGCCATGAATATCGTCATCCTGGTCGTTGTTGCCCTGATCGTTGTCGGCGTCGTCCTCTACAACCGCCTGATCCGCAGCCGGAATCGGGTGGATACCGCCTGGAGCGACATCGACGTGCAATTGCAGCGCCGGCACGATCTGATCCCGCAACTGGTGACCGCCGTCGACCAGTACGCGAAGTACGAGCGCGCGACGCTCGAGGCCCTGACGTCGCTGCGTACGGAGGCGATGCGGATTAACGGCGTAAAGGAGCGGGGGCGAGTCGAGGAACAACTGGCATCGGGCGTCAAACGCCTGATCGCGGTGGCTGAGAAGTATCCCGACCTCAAGGCCGACAGGAATTTTCGCGACTTGCAGAATCAACTGGTCCAGACGGAGGACTACCTGCAATTCGCGCGCCGGTACTACAACGGCTCGGTACGCGAGTACAACACGATGACGGAGACCGTGCCGAGCCGCTTTGTCGCGGGCTGGTTCGGCTTTCGCGCGCGTGATTTCTTCCAGAAGTCCAGTGACGATGCCGCCAACGTACCGCTCGTGAAACTGGGTTCCGTCGAATGAAGACGATTGTCGCTTTGTGCCTGTTGGCGCTGCCGCTGGCCGCGGCCGCCGACGAGCGTATCCTGGATTTCCAGAGCGATATTCTCGTGATGAGCGACGGCTGGCTGCAGGTCACGGAGACTATCCGGGTGCGCGCGGAAGGCAAGCGCATCAACCACGGCATCTACCGCGACTTCCCGACGCGGTATCGGGACGGGCGCGGCAATCGCTACTCGGTTGACTTCCATCCGCTGTCCGTGCTGCTCGATGGAGAACCGGAGGCCTTCCACAGCAACAACACCGGGTCGGGGGTCCGTGTCTACTTCGGCAGTGCGGAACGAAACGTCAGCCACGGCGAGCACATCTACCGGTTCCAGTACAAGGTGAACCGCGAGCTCGGATTCTTCGAGGATCACGACGAGTTGTACTGGAACGTGACCGGTTTCGACTGGGCGTTCCCGATCGACAGCGCGGAAGCGACGGTCCGGCTCGACTTCGACGTGCCGCGAGACGCGATCACGGCCGAGGCATACACCGGGCCCATGGGCGCGAGCGAGCGCAACTACACGTCGAACATCGATGCCGACGGACGGGTGCATTTCGTTTCGACGAAGCCCCTGTCTCCCGTGAACGGCCTGACGATCGTCGTCGGCTGGCCCAAGGGTCACGTCGCAGCACCGACGCATATCCGGAAATTCGTCTGGCTGCTGCAGGACAATGCCAACCTGCTGATCGCGTCCGGCGGTTTGCTGCTGCTGCTGGTCTATTACCTCGCGGTCTGGTCCCGCTTCGGCAAGGACCCGGACGAGGGCGTCATCGTGACGCGGTACAAGCCGCCGGACGGTTTCTCCCCGGCTTCGCTGCGCTATATCCATCAGATGTACTACGACGACAAGGTGTTGACGGCAGCGATCGTCAATCTCGCGGTGAAGGGCTACCTGCGCATCGACGTGGATCCCGGGTCCGACGGCTTCCTCGGCATCGGCAAGACGGCGGACGGGTATCTGCTGGTGCGCAGGGACCCGGGACGGGATGCGGCGCCGCTGGCGCACGGAGAACGGGAACTGTACGAAGGCCTGTTCCGCGACGGCAACACGGTGGAGCTGAAGAACGAGAATCACGAGCTGCTGGGTGCGGCGAAGAGCGACCACCGGCGATCGCTCGCGAGCGACTACAAGCATCGCTACTTCGAGACCAACGGTGCGCTCAATATCCCGGCCCTCCTGATCGTCATCGTGGCGGCGATCGCTGCGCTCGGCGCCGGGCCTTCCATCAGCGTGGTGGCCGTCATCGCGGTGATGATCGTCACGACGGTGTTTTTCGCGATCGTCATGAAAGCGCCCACGCTGCGCGGGCGGAAGCTGCTCGACGAGATGCTCGGTTTCAAGGACTATCTCGAGATCGCGGAGAAGGACGAGATGAACCTGCGCAATCCACCGGAGAAGACGCCGCAGCTCTTCGAAACCTACCTGCCCTATGCCCTGGCACTCGGCGTCGACCAGCAGTGGTCGGAACGATTTGCGAGCCTGCTCGCGTCCATCCATGGTCCGGACGGCGGCGCCTGGCGTCCCGTGTGGTACGGCGGCGCGTGGAACAGCAGCAGCCTGACGAC
>JBAUVS010000266.1:0-4407 GCA_049583345.1 Woeseiaceae bacterium | reverse complement strand
GGCGGGCTGTGCGGGCGAAACGCCGTTCGTCGGCCCCGAGATTCCGCCGGCGCCCGCGCGGGGCGATGCCCTGCTCGGCGCGGCCGCGGCCCCGCAGGGTACCGGTTACGGCGTCGATCCGGACCTGATGCAGCCTTCGGTGCCGTGGTCGAGGACCCTGTCGGACGGCCAGCTACAGACCGCCTCGGCGCTGGCGGACATGATCCTGCCCGCGGACGGGCGCTCGCCGGCGGCGAGCCAGCTCGGCGTGCCCGACTTCATCGACGAATGGGTGAGCGCGCCGTATCCCGACCAGCGCCGCGACCGCGAGACGATACTCGGCGGACTCGAATGGCTGGAACGCGAGAGCCGCAGCCGCTTCGGCGCGAGCTTCGCCGCCGCCAACGAATCTTCGAAGAAGGCGTTGCTGGACAGCCTCGCCTGGCCGGTCGCCTCGGACACGGACTTCGCGGACGGCGTGGCATTTTTCCGGCGCTTCCGCTACCTCGCCGTCGGCGCCTACTACTCGACGCCCGAAGGCATGCGCGACGCGGGCTACGTCGGCAACGTCGCGATCAACGGACCCTACCCGGGTCCGAGCGACGAGGCGATGGCGCATCTCGAAGGCGTGCTGGACAAGCTCGGACTCAAGCTGCCGGACTAGTCCTCCGTGCGGGCCTCGAACGGCACCGCCGGCAGTCCTTCGAAGTTGTACAGATTCGCGTCGCGCGGATTGTCCGTCCACGCGTAGCGGACCGCGACCGGATCGCCGACCGTCTCGCTCCAGACCTGTACGGTGTCGGCCACGACCTTCGCTCGCGCCGTCACGAACCGGCCGTCGCTGCCCGCGACCTCGAAGCCCCCCGGCGGGTTGCCGCGCGCCTCGAGCCCCGAACCGCAATGATCGAAGTGCAGCAACAGCCGTCCGTCGCGTGCCTGTAGCGAGCGGAACACCGGGCCGGAATACGTGAGGTCCTCGCCGTAGGCGACGTGCCGTGCGGCGAGCGCGAGCCGCTCGCCGACCGGTTGCTTCTTCGTCGGATGCAGGTCGTTCCATTCGCCGACGTCGATCGCGACCACCATCGCCGTGTTCGGCAGCTGCAGCGCCTGCTGCTGCGCTACGCGCATCGCCGGCCAGTCGTAGGCGGACGGTTCGAAACCGGATGCGAGGTAGTTCGGCAGCTGCACGAACAGGAACGGCAAGTCTCCCTGGCCGAATGTCCTGCGCCAGTCGCGGATCATGTCGGGGAACAGGCCGGCGTATTCGGAGGCGCGATCGGCGTTCGATTCGCCCTGGTACCAGATGACGCCCTTGATCGTCATCCGTGTGAGCGGCGCGAGCATGGCGTTGTATATGCCGAGCGGCGCCTTGTAGTCCTGGAACGCCGGTGACGGCAGCGGTTCGGAGACCGCGCCGACGCGTGCGCGCCAGCGGCCCTTCAGACCGACGGTGGTGTCGCCGACCCGGATCCAGTAGGGCTTGTCCTGGATGAAACCGCCCTTGCCCGAGCTGGCGACGACCCGCACCGCGATCGTGTTGGTGCCGGCCGTGAGGACGCCTGTGCCGATCTCGTACCGGCGCGGCGGATACTGGTAGGTGACGTTGCCGACCTCGACGCCGTTGATCCAGGTCGTGTCGGCATCGACGATGCGCCCGAGCATGAGCTTGGCCGGCTCGCCGGCGGCTTCGGGCGGCAACTCGAACGTCCGGCGGAACCACACGGCGCCGTCGACGTCGCCCAGCCCCTGGTCGGACCAGTAACCCGGCACGACGACCGTCTCCCAGCCAGAGTCGTCGAGGCCGGCGGCGGACCAGGCGGGCGTCGCCGCGAGCCCCGCGTCGTGGCGGTCGAGGTTCGACCGCCAGGCGGCGGCAGTGTTGCGATCGCGATCGAGCAGGCCCTGCAGATAGGCCTTGTCGCGATAACGCTCCGCGGCCGCCAGGTATTGCGGGTACTTTTCGAGCGCCGCCGCGCTCATCCAGCCCTCGGCGGTCGAGCCGCCGTAGGCACTTTGTACGATGCCGATCGGCACGCCGTAGTGTGCCGCCAGCGCCTTCGCGAAAAAGAAGCCCACCGCGGACAATCGCATGATCGACTGCGGCGTGGCGGCCTGCCAGCTGCCGGCATCGAGGTCCTCGTGCGGGCCGCCGAAGTCGTAGCTCTTGGTCACGATGAAGTGCCGGACCAACGGGATGTCGGCCTGCGCGATCAGGTCCGTGTAACGCTCCTTCACACGCTCCATGGGCAGCTCCATGTTGGACTGGCCCGATGCGATCCAGACATCGCCGAAGTAGACGTCGTCGACGGTCACTCGATTGCTCCCTTCGACGACAAGCCTGTGCGGGCCGCCCGCGGCGTGAGGCGCCAGGAGTATGCGCCACCGGCCGTGCTCTGCGACCGTCTTGCCGGCCGGCTGTCCGTCGAGCGACACGCGCACGACCTCGCCGTCGTCGGCCCAACCCCAGAGGGCGGCACCCGCCTCCCGCTGCAGGACCACGCCGTCGCCGAGCAAGCGGGGCAAACGGACGTCCGCAAACGCGGTGGCCTGCGCCAGTGTCAGCCATGCAAGCACGCAAAGGAATCGACCGTTCATGGCGAGGCGAGCAGGCCGAAGTAGCGCGGCAGGAATTCGCTGATGGCCGGGATATAGGTGACGAACAGCAGCACGACAATCATCGCGACGTACATCGGCAGCAGCGGCTTCAGTATCCGCGTGATCGTCGTATTGGCGATCGCGCAGCTCACGAACAATATGTTTCCGACCGGCGGCGTGCAGAGCCCGATCAGGAGATTCAGCACGATCATGATGCCGAAGTGCAGCGGCGACATGCCCAGCTGCACGGCGATGGGCAGGAAGATCGGCGTAAAGATCAGCACCGCCGGCGTGATGTCCATGAACGCGCCGACCACCAGCAGGACGATGTTGATGATGAGCAGAAGCGCGATCGGGTTGTCGGTGAGCCTCAGCATCGAGTCGGCCACGATGGCCGGGATGTTGTGGTAGGCGAGCAGCCAGGACATCGCTATGGACGTACCGATGAGGAACATCACGATCGCCGTGGTCTCGGCGGACTTGAGCAGGATCGGATAGATGTCCTTGTAGGCGATCTCGCCATAGAAAAGCCAGGACAGCGCGAACGCATAGAGCACCGCGATCGCGCCGGCCTCGGTGGCCGTAAAGATGCCGCCGATGATGCCGCCGATCACGAGTACGATCAGGAACAGACTCGGCGCCGCGCGCAGGCCGGCACGCAGCGTCACCCGCAGCGGCTGCCGTCCGCTCGCCGGCAGCTTGTGCCTCTTCGCGTAGATGGCACACACGACCATCAGCGAGAGCGAGACGAGGATGCCCGGCAGATAGCCGGCGACGAACAGCGCCGCGATCGAGACGCCGCCGCTCGCGACCGCATAGACGATGAGGATGTTACTCGGCGGGATCAGCAGCCCGGTCGTGGAACTCGTCGCCGTGATCGCGGCGCTGAAATCGCGATCGATCCCCTCTTTCTCCATCGCCGGCAGCATGAAGCCGCCGACCGCCGAATTCGCCGCCACGGCGGAACCGGAGATCGCCCCGAACAGGGTACACGAGACGACGTTGACGAAAGCCAGCCCGCCCGGGACCATGCCGATCAGGCATTTCGCGAAGTCGATCAGCCGCCGCGCGATGCCGCCCTGCCCCATCAGCACGCCGCTCAGTATGAACAGCGGGATCGCAAGCAGCGCGAAACTGTTCATGCCGCCGACCATGCGTTCCGCGACGGTCGTCACCGCGGGCACCGGGTCGAGCGCCAGGAACAGGGAGACCAGCGTCGCGACGCCGATGCAGAACGCAACCGGCACGCCGAGCGCCAGCAGCAGCGTGAAGACGACGGCGAGTACGAGGGCGCTCATACCGAAACGTTCTCCCGATCCGGTTGCGATGCCGGCGGCCCCTCGACGAGCGCGAGCAGGGCATAGATGATCAGCATGATCCCGGACAAGGGCAGGCACACATACACGTAGGCCATCGGGATACCGAGCGCCGGCGAGTACTGCTTCATGTCGTAGGTCAGATCGATCAGGAAGGCCCCGCCGCCGACCAGGACTGCCGCGGCGAAAAAGATCACGGCGCAGTTGACGATCCGGTGTTGTATGGCGAGCGAGCGGCCCGACAGGCGCTCGGCCAGCAGATCGAGGCCGAGGTGCATGCGTTTACGGAACGCGTAGCTGCCGCCGAGCAGGCCGATCCAGACCAGCAGGAAGCGGGCGAGTTCTTCGGTCCACGAACTCGGGTTACCGAGCACATAGCGGGACACGATCTGCCAGGTGACGCAGACCACCATCACCGCCATCAGCGTCGCGAGCAGGACCTGGAACGCAGCATCGATGGCACGGACCGCCTTCGCCAGCATGGCTATTGGACCTCCCGGATGCGACGGATCAGCTC
>JBAUVS010000265.1:0-10937 GCA_049583345.1 Woeseiaceae bacterium | reverse complement strand
CCAGACCGTCTTGCCGCGCGAAGGCCGGAAATTCAGGTAGAATCCGCGGTCCGGGAAGGCAGGAGTCGGCCAGACAATCGCTGTTCGCGCGAGCGGGCGGAGGAAAGTCCGGGCTCCTTCGGACAGGGCGCCAGGTAACGCCTGGAGGGCGCGAGCCCATGGAAAGTGCCACAGAAAATATACCGCCGGCGCAAGCCGGTAAGGGTGAAAAGGTGCGGTAAGAGCGCACCGCGCGACTGGTAACAGGACGCGGCACGGCAAACCCCGCCCGGAGCAAGACCAAATAGGGGAGCAACGCGCAAGCGTGCCGCCGGTTCCGAGCGGGCTCCCGGGTAGGTTGCTACAGGCAGCCGGTGACGGCTGTCGCAGATGAATGATTGTCCTCGACAGAACCCGGCTTATTGCCGGCTCCTGCTTTCCCCCTTCCGGTCCTCTCAATCAACAGGTGCTCATTGACGTCCCGACGGGCGCTGCGCAAGAATTCGCGCGGCGCGCGCCGGACCGGCCTCGAGGCCCGAAAAAGGTCCGCCTGTCGCCGTTTGCCGACGCATTTCTCATCGGGTTTCGAAGAGATATTTCTAAGCAAATGATTTTCCTCGCGCCACTGTCGTCACAATTTGCCCGAATTGCGCCACTGTATGGCCTCTAAGTCTCTGTACAACAACAAGTAATTGACAGGGCTTATTGACGCTTCCGACACCCCGACCGTATAGTGTCGAAAAGTGGATAAAAGTGGGAGGAGATGGGCAGCCCGCCCAGGATTCGCGCCAGAAGAGCGGAGCCGGGGCCGTCCGGAGCACCGTGTTTCGAGGGGCCACCAAAGTCACGTTGGACGCCAAGGGGCGTTTGGCTGTGCCGACCCGGTATCGGGAGCGGCTCGCCGCCCGTTGTGACGGCCACATCGTGGTCACCGTCGACAAGGACCACTGCCTGCTGGTCTACCCGCTGCCCGATTGGGAAGAGCTCGAACGCAAGCTGGTTCGTCTGCCCAGCATGAACAACGTTGCGAGGAACATCGTCCGCATCATGGTCGGCTACGCCACAGAAGTCGACATGGATGCGAGCGGCCGGGTTCTGCTGTCGCGTGAACTCAGGGATTTCGCCAGCCTCGACAGGCAGGCGATCCTGATCGGGCAGGGACACAAGTTTGAACTTTGGGATGAAGCCATCTGGAACGAGAAGAGAGACGCCTGGCTCAGCGCCGAGACCGAAGGCGAATTGCCGCCGGACCTCGAATCGCTGTCGTTCTAGGTCGAGATGAACAGCGGCGCACACGTGCCGGTGTTGTTGGGGCCGGTCCTCGAGGGACTGGCGATCAGGACCGACGGTTGTTACGTCGACGCAACGTTCGGAAGAGGGGGACACAGCAGCGCGATCCTGGGGCATCTGGGTACAGGCGGGAGGCTTATCGCCATCGATCGAGACCCGCAGGCGATCGCGGCCGCGCCCGCCGCGCTGACCGCCGATCGGCGATTTGAACTGGTAAGGAGCGAGTTTGCTGAACTGGAAGCATGCATTGGCGAGAGAGGGCTTGCGGGCCGGATCGACGGGTTACTCCTCGATCTCGGCGTCTCTTCACCGCAGCTGGACGAGCCCGCGCGCGGTTTCAGTTTCCTACGCGATGGACCGCTGGACATGCGCATGGATCCGGAAGCCGGTGTCTCCGCCGCCGACTGGTTGCAGACCGTCGATGAAAAGAGTCTGAGGCACGTGTTGAAATTCTACGGCGAAGAAAAGCATGCGAACCGGATCGCTCGCGAGATCGTGCGTGCCCGCGAGGAACAGCCGATTCGGCGCACCGGGCAACTGGCCGACATCGTTTCGCGGTCGGTCAATGCGCGTGCGCAGAAGCGGCATCCCGCGACGAAGACGTTCCAGGCAATCCGCATCTTCATCAACGACGAGCTCGAACAGTTGCAGAGCGTGCTCGACCAGGTCGTCGATGCGCTGGCACCTGCCGGGCGCCTCTGCGTGATCAGCTTCCATTCGCTGGAGGACCGCATGGTGAAGCGATTCATCCGGGACGCTTCGACAGAACCGCAGCAGTTCCGCGGCATGCCGAACGTGCCCGCCATGTATCGGCCGAAGCTGCGCGGGATCGGCCGGGTCCACAAGGCGAGTGCGGACGAGATTGCGGCGAATCCCCGCGCCCGCAGTGCGCGGCTGCGCGTTGCGGAGCGCATCTGATGCAGCTGACCCGTTCCAGGCAGCCTCTCGCGATCATTGCCGCGTTTGCGATCGTCTGCGTGCTCAGCGCGATGGCGCTGGTATACACGCGCCACGAGTCGCGCAAGCTGTTCGTCAAGCTCGAATCGCTGACGGACGAGCGGGATCGCCTGAACATCGAATGGGGCCAGCTGCAGATCGAACAGAGCACCTGGGCCACACACGCCCGCATCGAACAGGTTGCCGTCGACGACCTGTCCCTGGTGCGCCCGGAGAGTTCCGAAATCTACGTCATCGAGCGGCAATGAGGCGCGGCGCAGAAACCAAAGAGCACACGGCACGGCGATTCGTCACCCGGGCGACGCTGGTGGCGCTGTTCTTCGCGCTGATGGCCGTGTCCCTGGCGGCACGTGCGGTGCACCTGCAGGTCTTTAACCGCGACTTCCTGAACCGGGAAGGCGATACGCGGCACCTGCGTACGGAGACGATACTGGCCCACCGCGGCACGATCACAGACCGTAACGGCGAGCCGCTCGCGATCAGCACACCGGTCGACAGCATCTGGGCCAACCCGAAGGAATTCGCCCCGGCCGTCGACGCCGTGCCGCAACTCGCACGGGTATTGAACGTCGATCCGCAGATGCTGATGCGCCGTATCACGCGCAGCATGGACAAGGAATTCGTCTATCTGAAACGCCACCTGAGCCCGGAAAAGGCCGCCGAAGTGATGGCACTCAAGCTCCCCGGCATCGACGTACAGCGGGAGTACCGGCGCTACTATCCGGCAGGCGAAGTCGCGGGCCATCTCATCGGGTTTACCGATATCGACGACGAAGGCCAGGAGGGCCTGGAACTTGCCTTCAATCACTGGCTGGCCGGCGAATCGGGTGCCAAGCGGGTACTGAAAGACCGGCTCGGCCGCTCGGTGGAAAACGTCGAGAGCATACGACCGGCACGGCAGGGCAAGGACCTGCGTGCCAGCATCGACCTGCGCATACAGTACGTGGCGTACCGGGCGCTGAAGGTGGCGGTGCAGGCAAACCGTGCCGAGTCGGGCTCGATCGTCGTGCTCGACGTCAGCACGGGGGAAGTTCTAGCGGTCGTCAACCAGCCGAGCTACAACCCCAACGACCGCTCGCAGTATTCGGCGGAACGCTACCGCAACCGCGCGATCACCGACATTTTCGAGCCGGGTTCGAGCATCAAGCCGCTCGTCGTCGCGGCGGCGCTCGAAAGCGGCCAGTACCGCCCGGGCAGCGTGATCGATACGACGCCCGGCTACGTCGTCGTCGGCGCCAAGACCATCGAGGACAGTCACAATCTCGGCCGGATCAGCCTGACGACGATCCTGGCGCGGTCGAGCAACGTCGGCATCACCAAGCTCGCGATGACGCTGGAGCCCGAGACGCTCTGGAACACGATGACCCGATTCGGCCTCGGCTCGCTGACGGCCAGCGGCTTCCCGGGCGAGTCTGCGGGCCTGCTGACGCACTACAGTCACTGGCGGCCGATCAGCCAGGCGACCCTGGCCTACGGCTATGGCGTGTCGGTGACGCCGCTGCAGCTCGCACAGGCCTATGCCGTGCTTGCCGACGACGGCGTCATGCATCCGGTCTCGCTGGTGGCGCTCGATACGCCGGAGGAAGGCCAGCGGGAATTTTCGCGGGAGACGGCGCTCGCCGTTCGACGCATGCTCGAACATGTCGTGCAGCCCGGCGGCACGGGTACCAAGGCCGACGTGGCGGGCTATCACGTTGCCGGCAAGACCGGGACGGCGTGGAAATTCGCGGCCGGCGGCTATTCCGAGGACAAATACATCTCGATCTTTGCCGGGCTCGCCCCGGCAACCGATCCCCGTCTCGTCGCGGTGGTGGTTATCGACGAGCCGAGCGGGGGTCTCTACTACGGTTCGGACGTCGCTGCTCCGGTGTTTGCGGATGTCATGACGGAATCGCTGCGCTTGCTCGCGGTCCCGCCCGACGCCTTGCCGGCGCGGGATGCCGGCAGCGTCATCCAGGCCATGAGTCGATGAGCATGCCGGCAGAACATCTGAGTACGGGACGCGACCTCGCCGAGCTGCTGCGAGGGTTCGCGACCGCTCCGGCCATCGCACTCGACGGTATCGCGAGCGACAGCCGCCGCGTGCGCCCGGGTTTTCTGTTCGTCGCTTGCCCCGGCATCCGCAGTCACGGGCTCGACCACGCTGCGGCCGCCGTCGATGCCGGCGCCGTGGCAATCGCGTTCGATCCACAGGGCGTCACGGCGCCGGAAGGGCTCGCGATCCCGACGATCGCGGTCCCCGGCCTGTCAGAAAGCCTCGGCGAAATCGCGAATCGCTTCTACGGGCGTCCGTCAGAGGCCGTGCGCGTCGTCGGTGTCACCGGTACCAACGGCAAGACGACCGTCGCCTGGCTGACGGCCCAGTGTCTCAAACGGTGGGGGCGTGACTGCGGTTATGTCGGCACACTCGGCGCCGGTCTCTCCGAGATTGACATCGGCGAGAGCATGACCACCCCGGCGGCACTGGAATTACACGGACTGCTCGCCGACTTCCGCGATGCCGGCGCCGGGTACGCGGCGATCGAGGTATCGTCCCACGCACTCGCGCAGAGGCGCGTCGACGGCGTTGCATTCGACACCGTGATGTTCACGAACCTGACGCGTGACCATCTCGACTATCACGGCAGCATGCGGCAATACGAAGCGGCCAAGGCACGTCTGTTCCTCGACTATTCGGCGCGGCACCGCATCATTAACCTCGACTCCGAGTTCGGCGCCAGGCTGGCCGACCGCTGCGGGCCAGACGTAATCACCGTGTCGACGAAGTTCGATCGCGTGGCCAACGGCCGTCCTTTCGTATTCGTGCGGTCGGTGGTCGCACAAAGTGGAGGGTCGCGCGTCCGCATTGCCAGTTCCTGGGGCGACGCCGGATTCCTGTTGCCGCTGCCCGGAGATTTCAATGTCGCGAACGCCGTAGTCGTACTCGGGTTCCTGCTGCGCCAGGGGATTGCACTCGACGACGCGTGCGAACTGTTGTCCGCCACGAGTGCACCGCCCGGACGCCTCGAGCGTGTCGCGGCGGCGGAAGGCTTGCCGGCCGTGTACATCGACTATGCGCATACGCCGGCCGCGATCGACGGCGCCCTGCGTGCCCTGAAGGCGCATTGCCGCGGCAAGCTCTGGTGCGTGTTCGGCTGCGGCGGGAACCGCGATACCGGCAAGCGACCACAGATGGGCAGGGCCGCGGAGCGGCTCGCGCACCGGATCGTGGTGACCAGCGACAATCCGCGCGACGAAGTTCCCGCTGCGATCATCGACGAGATCGTCGCGGGGCTCGCACAACCGGCGCGTGCCACCGTCATAGAGGACCGCGCGGCGGCTATCGCATGGGCGATCCGGGCGGCCAACCCCGACGACGTCGTTCTCGTCGCGGGCAAGGGACACGAGCACTACCAGGTGATCGGCGACAAGCGCCTGGAATTCTCGGATTACGCGGTCGCGCAGGCGAATCTCGCCGCGCGCGGGGAGGGCGGATCGTGAACGGCACCTTGTCCGCGGCTGCCGGCACGATGAACGGCATCCTGCACGGGACGGATCGCACCTTCGACGGGATCAGCACGGATACGCGCCGGCTGGCGAGCGGCGAACTGTTCTTCGCCCTGTCGGGTCCCAACTTCGACGGCGCCGATTTTGTGGGCAAAGCGCGCGGTGCCGGCGCGGCGGCCGCGGTCGTCGGCTCCCGGGTCGGCGAGGACATCGCCCAGATCACCGTCGACGATACCCGCGCCGCGCTCGGCCAACTTGCGCGGTCCTGGCGGGAGTCTCACGAGCTGACCGTCGTGGGCATCACCGGCAGCAATGGCAAGACCACACTGAAGGAGCTGATCGCCGCGTGTCTCGCGCCCGTCGCACCGACCCTGGCGACCGAGGGCAATCTGAACAACGAGATCGGCGTGCCGTTGATGCTCTCACGCATCGACGCAACGCATCGATTTGCCGTCCTGGAGATGGGGGCCAATCACCGTGGCGAGATCGCGTATCTCACGTCGCTCGCACAACCGGACATCGTCGTGATCACGAATGCGGGCGAGGCACACCTCGAGGGATTCGGGTCGCTGCAGGGTGTCGCCGAAGGCAAGGGCGAGATTCTGCAGGGCAAACCGCATCCCCGTAGCGCGGTCCTCAACGCGGACGATGCCTACTTCGGCTACTGGCGTTCGCTGGCGGGCAGCAGCCGGATCATCAGCTTCGGTTTTGGCGAACAGGCGGATGTCCGCGGCGGCGACGTCGTCGTCGACAAGGGCGTGACGCGCTTCGTGCTTCGGGTGGGAGACGCCGCGGTGCCGGTTTCCCTGCCGCTGGCGGGTATTCACAACGTGCGCAATGCCTGCGCCGCGGCCGCGGTCGCGACGCAGCTCGGCGTGCGCCTGGACGACATTGCCGTGGCCCTCGAGTCGGTGCACCCGGTCGGCGGCAGGCTCGAGGCGCTTGCGGGCCGGCACGGGGCCGCACTTTACGACGACAGCTACAACGCGAATCCGGTGTCGGTGAGGGCCGCCGCGGAATTCCTGGTCTCATTGCCGGGCCGGAGCTGGCTGATCCTCGGCGACATGCTGGAACTCGGGCCTGAGGAACGGGAGATACATCGGGAGGTTGGAGAGAGCGTACGCCGGATCGGAGTCGACCGGCTGTTTACCACGGGCGAACTGTGCCGTCACCTGAGCGATGGGTTCGGTGACGGCGCAGCCTGGTTCGCCACGACCGAAGAACTTGCGGCCGCAGTCGGCGAACAGCTCTCGAGCGACGTCAATGTGCTCGTAAAGGGTTCTCGCGGGATGCGCATGGAGCGGGTCGTCCACGCACTGCGCGCCGCCGATGCGATGCGGAGGAAGGCCTGACCATGCTGCTCTACCTCACGCACTATTTGTCGCAGTTCGAATCGGGCTTCAACGTTTTCAGCTACCTGACGATGCGGGCCATCCTCGGTGCGCTGACCGCACTGATACTCTCGTTCGTGATCGGGCCGCGCATGATCTCCAAGCTGAGCGTGAACCAGCTCGGCCAGCCTGTGCGCGTGGACGGACCGGACACGCACCTGCTCAAGGCGGGCACGCCGACCATGGGCGGTGCGCTGATACTGACGGCGATCGCGGTCAGCACCGTGCTGTGGGCGGATCTCGAGAATTTCCTGGTGTGGATCGTACTGTTCGTGACATTGTCGTTCGGCGTCATCGGTTACATCGACGACTACAAGAAGCTCGTGTTACAGGACCCGGCGGGGATTTCTGCGAAGCAGAAGCTGACCCTGCAATCGGCCACCGCGATCATCGCCGCGATTGCGCTTTATCTGTGGGCGCGTGGCAACGGCACGCTCGATACGGCCACGGCGCTGTTGATCCCGTATTTCAAGGACCTGACGGTTCCGATCGGCGTGGCCCAGATCCTGGTCACCTTCCTCTACATCGTCGGCTTCAGCAACGCCGTCAATCTCACGGACGGCCTGGACGGCCTGGCGATCATGCCGGCAGTACTGGTGGGCGGCGCGCTGGGTGTGTTCGCGTACGTGACCGGCAACGTGAATTTCTCCGCCTATCTCGGCATCCCGTACGTTGCCGGGACGGGGGAGATCCTGGTGTTCTGCGCGGCGCTGG
Source organism: Woeseiaceae bacterium (assembly GCA_049583345.1). GTDB lineage: Bacteria > Pseudomonadota > Gammaproteobacteria > Steroidobacterales > Woeseiaceae > UBA1847. The sequence continues at coordinate 3,120 of JBAUVS010000265.1, read as the reverse complement.
CCGGTGCCGGCCTCGGCTTCCTGTGGTTCAACACCTATCCCGCACAGGTCTTCATGGGCGACATCGGCGCGCTCGCCCTCGGTGCCGCGCTCGGTATCGTCGCCGTGGTGGTGCGGCAGGAGATCGTGCTGGCGATCATGGGCGGCGTGTTCGTCGTCGAGACGCTGTCGGTCATGATCCAGGTCGCATCCTTCAAATTGACCGGCAAGCGCGTGTTCCGCATGGCACCCCTGCATCACCACTTCGAACTGAAGGGCTGGGCGGAACCCAAGGTCATCGTCCGGTTCTGGATCATTACGGTCATCCTCGTGCTGATCGGGCTCGCGAGTCTGAAGATCCGATGAGCGCCGTGGAGAAACAGGCCGTGGCAGGGAAAAATCTCGTCGTCGGGCTGGGCGCGACCGGGCTGTCGGTCGCGCGCTATCTGAAACGCAACGGCATCGATGCGGCGTTCGTCGACACACGCGATGCGCCGCCCGGATTCGACACGTTGCGCGACTTGTGGCCGGACGCCCACGTACAACTCGGCAAGGCAAATCTGCCCAGGGACGTCGACCGCGTCATCGTCTCGCCGGGTGTGTCCGACGACAACGAGTTGTTGAAGAAGGCGCGCCGCAAGAAACTCGAGATCGTATCGGACATCGAGCTTTTCGCGCGCGAGGCCAAGGCGCCGTTCGTCGCCGTCACCGGATCGAATGGCAAGAGCACGGTCACGACGCTCATCTATCACATGTGCCATGCGGCGGGCCGCAAGGTTCTGGCCGGCGGCAACCTGGGCGAACCGGCCCTGGACCTCCTCGCCGAAGACGCACCGGAGCTGTATGTCCTGGAACTGTCGAGCTTCCAGTTGCAGCGCACCCGGACACTGCCGGCCGAGGTCGCCGTGCTGCTCAACGTCGCCCCCGATCATCTCGACTGGCATGCCGACGAGGAGGAATACCGGCGGGCGAAGTACCGCATCTACCGCGAGGCGCGGGCGGCCGTCGTCAACCGGGCGGATGCCCGGGCCATCGAATCCGCCAGCGACACCGGCAGGGTCATCAGCTTCGGCCTGGATCAGCCGGAGGACGGTCAGTACGGCATACGCCGCGACGAGGACATGGAGTTCCTGGCGCGCGGCGACGCGCTGTTGCTGGGTACCGGCGAGATGGCGATGGCAGGCGTGCACAACCGGGCGAACGCGCTGGCCGCGCTGGCCGCCGGCGAATTGCTGGGCCTTTCCATGCCGGCGATGCTGCAGGTGATCAGCGAGTTCCCCGGGCTGCCGCATCGCATGCAGTTCGTCGCGCGCAAGGGCGCGGTGGACTACGTCAACGATTCGAAGGCGACGAACGTTGCCGCCGCGATCGCGGCAATAAATTCTGTCGCCGGCAGCCTCGTGCTCATCGCCGGCGGCGACGGCAAGGGCGGTGACTTCACGCCGCTTGCGGCGGCCCTCGAGGGCAAGCTGCGCGCCGCCATACTCATCGGCAAGGACGCGGAAGCGATCGCGGACGCACTCGACACGATGGTGCCGGTGTTTTTCGCGGCCGACATGGGCGAGGCCGTTTCCCGCGCCGCCGCTTGCGCCGAATCGGACGACACCGTGTTGCTGGCACCGGCCTGCGCCAGCACCGACCAGTTCGCCAACTACGCCGCGCGCGGCGATGCGTTCCGCGCCGCAGTGGAGGCGCTCGTATGACCGCGCGGAGTGCCATGATGCCGTTCCCGGCACGCCTGAAGACGGAGCTGCAGCTCGATCCCGTCCTGGTGACGATCGTGTTGACGCTGCTGCTCGGCGGACTGGTCATCCTGTCTTCTGCCTCGATCACGATCGCCGACAATGCGGTCGGGAAACCTTTCTTCTACGTCGAGCGGCAGGCGGTCGCCGCGGTGATAGGCATCGCCGCCTGTGCCGTGTGCCTGTACGTCCCGATGCGGGTCTGGCGGAGTCTCGGCCCGCTGATGCTCCTTGCCGGGCTCGCGCTGTTGCTGGTGGTGCTCGTCCCCGGGATCGGTTACGAGGTCAACGGCAGCCGTCGCTGGATCCGCTTCGGCATCATGAACCTGCAGGTCTCGGAACCGGCGCGCTTGTGTCTGCTGATCTACCTGGCCGGCTACGTCGTGCGCCAGGAGAAGGCGCTGCGTGAAAGCTTCTCCGGCTTCCTGCGGCCGATGCTCGTGTTGAGCGTCGGCTGTGCGCTGTTGCTGGCCGAGCCGGATTTCGGGGCAGCCACCGTATTGCTGGCGACGGCGCTGATCATGTTGTTCGTCGCCGGGGCGCGCATGCGGGATTTCATCGTGTTCTTCTCGCTGGCACTGGTCTCCACGCTCACGCTGGTTCTTACCACGCCGTATCGCATGAAGCGCCTCACGGGTTTCCTCGACCCGTGGGCGGACCCGTATGACTCGGGTTTTCAGCTGACGCAATCGCTGATCGCAATCGGCCGCGGTGAATGGTTCGGCGTCGGTCTCGGAGAAAGCGTGCAGAAATTGTTCTATCTCCCCGAAGCACACACGGACTTCGTGTTCGCCGTGTATGCGGAGGAATTCGGCCTCTTGGGTTCGCTCGCGCTGATCGCGTTATTCACGGCACTACTCTGGCGCGTCTTCAAACTCGCGCGACGCGCGGCGGACTCCGAGAGGCTTTTTGAGGCCTATCTCGCGATCGGACTCGGCGCTTGGCTCGGCCTGCAGGCCTTCATCAATATCGGCGTCAACATGGGACTGTTGCCGACGAAGGGGCTCACGCTGCCGCTGATCAGCTATGGCCGCAGCAGCCTGATCGTCGCGATCGTCGCGCTCGGCCTGATCATGCGCATACACCACGAGCTCGTCGTCGATGCGCGCCCGGTCAACCGCCGGCGGAGGAAAGAGCAGTGAGCGCGCGGCGGACGACCGGACCGATCCTCGTCATGGCCGGGGGTACCGGCGGGCACGTTTATCCCGCCCTCGCAGTGGCGCGTGCGCTCGAGGCGCGCTCGCGCGAGGTCGTGTGGCTCGGTACACGCCGCGGGCTGGAGTCGAAAATCGTTCCCGCGGCCGGCATCGAGATCGAATGGATCAACGTGCGTGGCCTGCGCCGCAAGGGGCCGCTGGCGCTGCTGGCGGCGCCGTTCCAGGTCATCGGCGCCCTGGTGC
>JBAUVS010000264.1:0-2409 GCA_049583345.1 Woeseiaceae bacterium | reverse complement strand
ACGTTGGGCTTCGCCACCACCGTGCCGTCCCAGGCCTTGTAGCCCTCGTGGACGACGCTGACCTGGTGCGTGCCCTCGAGCAGTTCGACGGTCGCCGGCGTCGTGCCGATGCGCTTTTCGCCGTCGTAGATCTCCGCGCCCGCCGGCTCGGAACTCACCGCGACGTCCGACCAGCGCCGGACGAGTTGCACGTGCATCTCCTCGGAACGTCCCAGCCCCGGGACATTGACGACGTCCGCGAACGGCAGGTAACGATCGGCCTTCACGTCGACGCTGTGATCCCCCGGCTCCAGCTCCACCGGTCCGTACGGCGCCGGTCCGACGAGGCTGTTGTCGATCGACACGACGGCAGCGACCGGTGGGTCGGTCGCGACGGTCAGCCGGCCCGGCAGGCGCCGCATCTTGACCTCGATGCTCTTGCTGGGCTCGTCGCCGACGACGAATTGCTGGCTGACGTCGTAATAGCCGTCCTTGTGCACTTCGACGACGTAGTCGCCGCTGCGCAGCAGGTAACGGTCGCCTACCGGCAGGCGGAACCAGCCTCCGTGGATCGAGATGTCGTCCGGGTCCGCGGGCGTGACCTCGAATTGTATCGACTTCGACGTGAACAGCAGCCAGGAGACGAACAACAGGGCGGCGAGCGCAACGCCCACGATCGCCTTCAGGGGGCTGCGGCGTTGTTCCACCGTGGCGGCATAACTGTCTGCGGCGCGCCGGAAGGCCGTGGGCGCGATGGCTTCGTCGCCGGCGGCCGCCGCGTCGTCGGGCGACTCCGGCGGTTGCGTGACGTAGGCACTGTCCTCGAGTCGGACATCGAGCGTCAGGCGATCGCCGAGCGCCGAGACGAGGATCCGGCTGCCGTAGAACTGCAGTTCGTCGCCGTCGCGAAGCCGCGTACTCGCGGTGAGCGGTTCGCCGTTGAACTGTATCGATGCGTCGCGGCCGAGCGGCTGCACGAACGGCGCGCCGTCGAGCAGGTCCAGCACCAGGACGGGCCCGCCGCCCGGCCCCGGCAGGCGCAGCTGACAATCCGAACCCGTACCGACCCTCAGCGGCAGCTTGTCCCGGCCGATGCGGCGTTCGCCTTCGACGTCCCGGATGAGGATGTGGTCGAAGCTCAAATCGTCTCCTCACAGCGCACGACGATCGGCTTCTGCTCGATCTCGGGGGCCACGCGGAACTCGAGCCGCACGTCCCGGTAGCCGGGACGGCTGCCCACGGCCACGTAGGTCCCGGGCCGGAGGTCGAGCTCGCGCGTCTTGAACGTGCCGAGATGACCGACCTTGTAGATCGACACCTCGGTGGCATTGTCGGACACGATCTGCACCGTCAGCGGCGTCGCCGCGCGCTTCAGCAGGCGCGAGAGCTGATCGCGCTCGTCGGCGAGTCGCGGTCCGATATTCGCCATGCGCGTAATGTCGACGACGAGTGCCGTCGCCCGGCTCATCGTGGCCGGCGAACTGAGTGCGTCGGGCTCGTCGATGTAGGACTTGAGCTGTTCGTGCAGCGCCGACATCTGCTGCGCATGTGCGAGCCCCTGTTGTGCGAACTGCAGGTTCGCATCGATGCCGAGGATCTCCTTGTAGGTGTCGACGGCGTCCTCCCACGCCTCGGCCTGTTCCTCGTTGCCCGCCTTGCGCTTCAGGTCCGCGATGTGCTCGAGCCGCAGACCCTGGTCGACCTGCAACAGGCCGTCGGCGGGCTCCGGTGATTCGGGCTCGAGCTTCTGGGCCATGCGGAACGCGGCACGCGCCGCTTCGAAGTCGTGGTCGGCGAGCGCCGAGAGACCTTCGCTCATGCGTGAATCGAACGCGGTTTGCCTGATCGTTTCCTTGACCCGGGCAAGGCCCTCGACCGCGGGCTTCCACTCGGGATCGAGTTCGACGGCCGAGGCGAAGCTCTGGCGCGCCGCCTCGAGCTCGAGCTCCTTCTCGTACGCGAGCCCCTTGCTGGTCAGGGCCAGCACGGCACCGAGGTTTTTGGCGCGCTGGTAACCGGCCTGCGCGCGGGCACTGCCTGGGCTTATTGCGACGGCCAGTTCGAAGAGCCTGAGCGCTTCGGGTGCATCGGCCGCTTCGAGGGCCGCCTGAGCATCCGCAAAGGTCTTCGCGAACACATCGTCGACCCGATCGAGCAGCGGATCGAGCATTTCGGACGCCTGCTTGTACTTCGCGGCGGCCGTATCATAGTCGCGTGCCAGGTAGGCCTTGTCGCCCTCGGCATACACGGCCGTCGCCTGCTTGAACGGCAGGCCGCCCCACCGCTCCACGGCACGCTTCTTGAGCGTGTCCATCTTCGACAGCAACTCGCCGAGGATCGCATCGGTGTCGGCGCGCGCGCGGACGCGTTCGTCGCGCCCTTCCATGTTCTGCACGTTCTCGCTGAAATCGACCTTCGATCCGGACTCCG
>JBAUVS010000263.1:0-5259 GCA_049583345.1 Woeseiaceae bacterium | reverse complement strand
CCATGGAAAGAATCCGGTATTTCGACGAATACGAACTCAACAGCGTCCGGCGCACACAGGGAAGGACCATCACGGAAACGGACATCGTGATTCACGCCGGACACTCCGGTGATTTCTTCCCGCATCACGTCGATGAGGAATTCTGCAAGACCCAGCCTTTCGGTCGCCGGATCGCTCACGGCACCATGACTTTCGCAATCGGGATCGGCCTCACGGCCCAGGAGATCAACCCCGTCGCTTTTACGTACGGCTATGAAAGACTCCGCTTTCCGAAACCCGTCCATATCGGCGACACGATATCGACGACGGTCACGATAATCGACAAAGCCGTCGACCCGAAGAGACAGGGTTTCGGCAGGGTCGTGGAAGCTTGTGAAGTCCGCAATCAACGGGGCGAAACGGTGCTCTACTGCGAACACATACTCCTGGTGCAGAAAGCGCCGGCCGCCGACTAGGAGCCGCGCACCGGTGCACTCTCAGTTCCAACAGCAATGGCCTCTCCCGGCAAAGCCGATGCCGATCGCGATCATCGGCACCGGCGACATTGTCAATGACGCGCACATGCCGGCGTATCGCAAGGCGGGATTCGATGTCATCGGCATGTATGACATCGATCGCGACCGCGCCCTAGCCGCGTCCGCGAAATGGGACGTCCGGCGAGTCTACGAAAGTCTCGTCGATGCGGCCGGGAACGGAGCGGACTGCGTCTACGATATCGCGACGCCGCCGTCCGCGATCGTCGACATTCTGCCGCACTTGCCCGACGGCGCGCCCGTGCTGATCCAGAAACCGATGGGCGAGAACCTCGACCAGGCCGAAGTCATTCGGAGCATCTGCCGGGCGAAGGGACTGTCTGCGGCGGTGAACTTTCAGCTCCGCTTCAGTCCGATGATGCTGGCGGTCCGGGACGCGATCAGGTCGGGCGCGATCGGTGACGTCCTGGATATCGAAGTACACATCAACATCCTGACGCCGTGGGAGATATTCCCGTTCCTGAAGAACATGCGACGGGTCGAGATCGCGGTCCACTCGATACATTACCTCGACTTGATCCGGTCCGTCGTCGGAGAACCGGAGAGTGTGTTCGTGCGATCGCTCGGCGATCCCCGCGTCCCGGAACTCGCGCAAACGCGGACGTCGCTCATCATGGACTACGGCCACCGCCTCCGCGTGTTGCTGTCGATCAATCATAATCACAGGTTCGGCCGCAAATTCCAGGACGCTACGTTCCGGTTCGAAGGCACAGACGGATGCGCCGTCGTGAAACTGGGGCCGCTGCTCGATTACCCGCGCGGCGAACCGGACGAACTCTGGTTCTGCGAAGTCGGCGGCGATTGGCAAAAGGCCGATTTGAGCGGCCAATGGTTCCCGGACGCGTTCGCCAACATCATGAGTAACGTGCAGCGCTACTACAGGGGCGAAGACGCGGAGCTGCTGACGTCCGTCGACGACGCGTTGCAAACTATGAATCTCGTCGAATCCTGTTTTGCACAGATCGATGCGTGAGCCGCATCGCGACGTTCCGCAAAGCCGCCTGCGGAACGCTATGATCGGAATCAATCATTGTTGAGCTATACTGGCGCCCTGTCCGCCCGACCGCGGAATCCGACCCATGCATGCGAACCAACGCGAAAAGGCAATCCTGTCGCTCCTGGCGCGAAAAGACGGCTTCATCTCGTTTCGTGAGCTCGAGAACAGCGTGGATGCATCACCCGCCACACTGCGTCGCGACCTGGAACGCCTTGCCAGGGAGGGGACGCTGGTCCGCGTGCGCGGTGGCGCGCGCCTTCCGACCGGAAACTCCGGCAACAGTCCATTCGAAGCGGACCACCTTGCCGGCACGCCCTTCCCGGAGAACCTGCGCCGCATGCCGGCGGAGAAGTCGGCGATCGGCCGGGTAGCCGCGGACCTGTGTCGTGACGGTACGTCCGTCATGATCGACGGCGGCACCACGACACTGCAAATGTGCCATTACCTCGCGGGCCGCAAACTGCAGGTCTTCACCAATTCCCTGCACATCGTCCGCGCCCTCCTGCCCCAGAAAGACACGCGAATCCTGCTTCCCGGCGGCTCGGTATTTCGCGAGCAGGACATCATTCTCTCCGCGGTCGGCGACGAAACGATGCCGAAATTCCACGCGCCGCAGTTTTTCATGGGAGCGGCATCCATCGGTGCGCAGGGCATCATGCAGGCCGACGTGATCCTGGTGGCCGCTGAGCGGCGGCTGATCGATCGCGCCGACGAGCTGATCGTGCTCGTCGACCACACCAAATTCCACGGCCCTTCCGGCAACGTCGTATGCGGACTCGACGAGGTGGACATTGTGGTGACAGACGCAGGTGTGGACGACAGCGACGTCGCCATGCTCGAGGCAGCAGGGACCCGGGTCGTTATCGCGTCGTCGAACGCGTAACGCGTCAGCTGCCCCAGCCCGCCTGCGTGCCGCCCTTGCGCCCCTCCACGATCTTCTCCAGATAGCCACTCGCCGCGAAGGCCGCCATCGGATCGGCCGGGAGGCCCGCCATTACCCGCCAATCCGCGAGATCAGCACGCACGTCGGTATGGAAGGCGTCCATGAGGATTCCGTTCGCCTTCAACACGTCGCCGGAATGCTGCGCCGCCTCCAGCGATTCCCGGTCGATCAGCAGCGCCCGTGCCGTCATCTCCTGGACATTGAGCACGGAACGGATCTGGCCGGGAATCTTGGGCTCGATGTTGTGGCATTGGTCCAGCATGAATGCGACGCCGGAATGCTGCGCGAGTCCGCCGCCGCGGATGACCTCCGCCAGGATCCTGAATAACTGGAAAGGATCTGCGGCACCGACAATCAGGTCGTCGTCTGCATAGAACCGCGAATTGAAATCGAAAGACCCGAGTTTGCCCAGGCGGAGCAGCTGGGCAACGATAAACTCTATGTTGGTACCGGGCGCGTGGTGGCCGGTATCGAGACACACGACGGCCCGGTCGCCGAGCGCGGCGACGTGTGTGTAGGCCGTACCCCAGTCCGGCACGTCGGTGTGATAAAAAGCCGGCTCGAAGAACTTGTATTCCAGCACCAGCCGCTGCGACTGATCCAGGCGTTCGTAGATCGCGCGCAGCGAGTCGGCGAGCAATTCCTGCCGTGACCGGATGTCCGCCTGCCCGGGATAGTTGCTGCCGTCAGCCAGCCAGATCTTGAGGTCGCGCGACCCGGTCTGGTGCATGATGTCGATGCAATCGAAATGGTGATCGAGTGCCCGCTGCCGCACACCGGCGTCGTGATGGCACAGGCTGCCCAGCTTGTAGATCTCGTCCTGAAACGTGTTGGAGTTGATCGTGCCCAGTGCCACGCCCAGCCCTTCGGCGTGTCGCCGCAGCGCGGGGAAACTGTCGACCTTGTCCCACGGAATGTGCAGCGCCACGGACGGCGCCAATCCCGTGACGCGGTGTACCTGCGCTGCGTCTTCGACCTTCTCGAACGGATCGCGCGGCACGCCGGGTTGAGGGAACACCTTGAAGCGTGTGCCCGAATTGCCGAAAGCCCACGACGGCAGTTCGATGGCGAGTTCCGCAAGCTGCGGGACGATCTGCTTGAATGTCGGCATTGTTTTACCGAATTCCTCGAGAGCAGAAGTTATCGGGTGAAGGCCTGAGCGTTGCCCGCATCGACGTTGACGATGTTGCCCGTCGACTTTGCGGATAGCGGTGATGCAAAATACCAGACGGCTTCGGCGATGTCTTCCGGAAGCACGTTCTGCTTCAGCATCGAGCGCTTCCGATAGTGTTCCTCCAGCTCCTCGCCCGAATCCACTCCGTAGGCATCGGCTCGTTCCTTCCGCCAGCTGCTGTCCCAGATTTTCGAGCCGCGGATCACCGCATCGGGATTGACGACATTGACCCGGATGCCGTGCTCCGCCCCTTCGAGCGCCAGGCAGCGTGCCAGGTGCACCGATGCGGCTTTCGCCGACGCATAGGCAGAAGCATTCGTGGAGGCAGCAAGCGCATTCTTGGAGCCGATGAACACGATCGAACCGCCGCCCTGTATTCTCATCAACGGGAAAGCGGCGCGCGCGGTCAGGAAGTACCCTTCGGCCAGCACGTCGTGGTTGCGACGCCAGAGTTCGACGGTCGTCTCCTCGATAGGCGCCGCCGATGCCAGGCCGGCGTTCGCCACGAGGATGTCCAGGCCGCCGAATTCGCGTGCGCACGCATCGAATGCCGCCTGCACCTGGTTTTCGTCGGTAACGTCGCAGACCATGGCACGTACGACGTCAATGCCGTAATGAATCGCCGCGGCCTCGCGGACGTGTTCCAGCGCATCGGCATCACGATCGGTCAACATGACACAGGCGCCGTCGTCCAGCAGGCGCCTGGCAGTGGCGGAACCGATACCGCCCGCCGCTCCCGTGATCAGCGCGATCTTTCCGACCAACGCTTTCGGTTTGGGCATACGACGTAGTTTTGCCTCTTCCAGGGCCCAGTATTCGATGTTGAATGCTTCCTGCTCATCGAGACCGACGTAATTGCCGATTGCCTCCGCGCCACGCATCACGTTGATCGCGTTTGCATAGAATTCCCCGGCCAATCGCGCCGTGGTCTTGTCGGCTGCAAAGGTCATGCGACCGATGCCTGGCACGAGCACGACCACGGGATTCGGGTCCCTCATCGGGGGATCATCAGGGCCCGCACAGCGCTGGTAGTAGGCCGCATATGTCTCGCGATACGCGGCCGGGGAATTCTTGAGATAGTCGGTGTCGTCGAGCCTTTCCGGATCGAGCGCCAACGGCGCGATCTTGGTGCGCAGAAAATGATCCGGGCACGACGTGCCGATCGCGGCAAGGCGCTCGAAGTCGGCCGAATCGACGAACTCGAGCGTTTCTGCATCGTCGGAAAAGTGTGCGACCTTGGGCCGCTCGCCGCCCATCTGGCCGCGCACCCTGGGCATCAGTTTCGCGGCGGTCGCCTCACGCTCGTCCCGCGGGAGCGCGTGGACGATTTCGCCGCCGAAGGCGGGACCGCCGGCGAGCCTCTCGTTCAGGTACATTGCCGCGTCCGCGATCAGGCCGATCGTGTTGTCATAGCATGCCTTCGACGTCTCGCCCCAGCAGATAATGCCATGGCCGGCCAGCATGACGCCCCGCAGGGTTCCTTCTTTTGCGACAAGGTCTCGCAGCCATAATGCCAGTTCGAAGCCCGGCCGCTTCCACGGCAGCCAGCCGATCTCACCGCCCCAGATTTCTCGGGTTGCGCGCTCGCCGCCGGTGGATGCCGCGAGCGCGA
>JBAUVS010000262.1:0-3025 GCA_049583345.1 Woeseiaceae bacterium | reverse complement strand
GGAAGTCGAGGCGGCGGCCCGCTTCACCGACAACTTCTCGGCGACGTTTTCGCTCGGACTGATCAATGCCGACTACACGGAATGGCTGCAGGCTTCCACAGATCCGAACACCGGCGAGCCGATCCTCGTGGATGTCTCGAATCAACGCGAGTTCCAGAACACGCCGGACAAGACCGCCAACCTGACGCTGCGCTACGAAACGCCGCTGGGTTCCGGCTCGCTGGCCATGATCGGATCGGTCTCCTACAAGGGCGACTCGTACCAGTTCGAGGTACCGGACCCGCTCGTGGATCAGCGGGCCTTCTCGCTGTATGACCTCAGCCTCGTCTGGACGTCCGACAACGGCCGCTACGAGGCGGCGCTGTATGGGCGCAATCTCGCCGACAAGGAGTACATCGTCGCATCGTACGAATTCGGTGCGGTCGACAATTCCGTCATCGGCTTCTACGGTCCGCCGCGGACGCTGACGGGTTCGTTCACGGTGAACTTCCAGTAATAGCTGTCGCAGGGTTTCACGCGGGCGACGAAGCAATATGGTTTGCTTCGTCGCTGCGCTCCTCGCAATGACGGAGCCTCAGTGGTCATTGCGAACCCGCAGGGTGAAGCAATCCACGAAGTTCAGGACGCCACGTTCTTCTTGGTGTACCCGTCGGCCGTCAGGCCGTACTTGTTCAGCAGGTCGTACAGCGTCGGCCGCGTGATGCCGAGCAGCTCGGCGGCCTTCGAGATGTTGCCATAGCTCCGGCTCAGCGCGACGCGGATGGCCCTCGATTCGGCGTCCTGGCGCACCTCGCGCAGGTTGAGCGACTCCTCGACGGCATCCGCCGGCTTGATACCGAGGTCCGCCGCCGTGACGAGCTTGCCGTCGGCCATGATGACGGCGCCCTTGATCTTGTTCTCGAGTTCGCGGACGTTGCCCGGCCAGGAATAGGTCTCGATCGCCCGGATCGCATCCTCGGAGAAGCCGTTGAGCGAGCGCCCCTGCTGCTTGCAGCACTTCTGCAGCAGCGTGCGCGCGAGCAGGAGGCGGCCCTCCTCGCGCTCGCGGAACGGCGGGATGTTGATCGTGATCTCGCTGACGCGGTAGTAGAGGTCCTCCCGGAACGCACCTTCGCGGATGAGATCCTCCGGCTTCTGGTTGGTCGCACACACTACGCGCACGTCGACCGAGATCTCCTCGCGACCGCCGACCCGCTCGATGACCCGCTCCTGCAGGAAGCGCAGCATCTTGGCCTGCAACGCGAGCGGCATGTCGCCGATCTCGTCGAGGAACAGCGTGCCGCCGTTGGCGACCTCGATCTTGCCGAGCGTCTGCTTGTGCGCGCCGGTGAACGCGCCCTTCTCGTGTCCGAACAGTTCCGACTCGAGCAGGTTCTCGGGGATCGCCGCGCAGTTGATGGCGACGAAGTTGTGTTGGCTGCGCGGGCTCAGCCGATGCAGCGCGCGCGCCAGCAGCTCCTTGCCGGTGCCGCTCTCGCCGAGCAGGAACGCCGTCACGTCGGTCGGCGCGACCTTCTCGATCATGCGGCACACCGAGAGCATGACCTCGCTGGCCGCGACGATGCCGTCGAGCGGCGATCCGTTGACCTGCAGCTGCAGGCGACGGTTCTCGGATTCGAGTTCGGCGATGTTGAACGCCCTGTCGACGAGCAGCTTGAGCGTGTCGGTGTCGACGGGTTTTTCGTAGAAGTCGTAGGCGCCCTGGGCGACGGCCGTCAGCGCGTTCTCCTGGTCGCCGTTGCCGGTGACGACGATGACTTTCGTGTGCGGCGCGAGCTTGAGGATCTCGCCGAGCGTCAGCAGGCCTTCCTCGACGCCTTCGGGCCTGGGCGGCAGACCGAGATCCTGCAGGACGACAGCCGGTTCGTGCCGGCGCAGCTCCACGATCGCGCTCGCGCGGTCCTCGGCGGTGAAGACCTCGTAGTCCTCGAAGCACCATTTGAGCTGGCTGAGGAGGCCAGGATCGTCCTCGACGATCAGCAATTTACGGCTGTCCCCGTGCATATGCGATTCGAAACCCTGCTGCCCAAGCCGCAATATGGTGCCACGTTGCGGGGGTCCTGTGTAGGAGCAACGTCACGGCTGCCGCGCCTGTGGGAGCGCTGCTTGCCAGCGCGGCCCCGCGGCTCCGGTCGCGGCGACAAGCGCCGCTCCTACAGCCGCAGCTGCGCCGTCAGTTCACCGACCGCGTCGCCGGATTCGAATACGCGCTCTCCATGCCGGCCGAATTGAATGAGGTCGCCACGAACTGGTAGGTGCCGGGCACGAGGTTATCCACCACGTAGGACGTGAGCCCGGGGTTGTTCAGCGTGACCGAGTTCGGGTAGACCCCCGGCGTCGTGCCCCAGTAGATCCGGTAACCCGCGAGGTCGGTCAGCGGCGTGCCGTCCTCGTTCTCGGTCGGCGGCGTCCAGTTCAGCGTGACCGAGCCGAGGCTGATCGCCTGGACCGTGATCGAGAACGGGCCCAGCGTCGCCGAGGCCTGGCCGTCGGACACCGTGATGCGGATGTTCGAGTACGTGCCGACGTCGGCGTCGCCCGGCGTGCCGGAGATCCGTCCCGTGCCCTGGTTGAAATTCGCCCAGCCGGGCAGGCCCGACACGGAGAACGTCAGCGTGTCGTTGTCCGCGTCGTTCGCCGTCGGCGTGAAGCCGTACGGGCTGTTCGCGTTGACCTGTGTCGGCGGATTGCCGGAGATCGTCGGCGCGGTGTTCGTCGGCGGTGGTGGCGGCGGCGGCGTCGAGGCAGCGTTGACTGTGATCGAGAACGGCCCGAGTGAGGCCGAGGCCTGGCCGTCGGAGACGGTGATGCGGATGTTCGAGTCGGTACCGGCATCGGTGTCGGCCGGCGTGCCGAACAGCCGGCCCGTGTTCTGGTTGAAGCTTGCCCAGCCCGGCAGGCCCGATATCGAGAATGTCAGCGTGTCGTTGTCCGCGTCGTTGGCGGTCGGCGTGAACGAGTAGGCGTTGCCGGCGGTCACGCTGGCCGGTGGGTTGCCCGAGATCGTCGGTGCGGTGTTCGTCGG
>JBAUVS010000261.1:0-3245 GCA_049583345.1 Woeseiaceae bacterium | reverse complement strand
CGCTGCCTGGTCTATCAGGCAATATGTCGCAGTTTTATCGCGGCTTCTTCTGTGCTTCGATGATTGCGATACTGGCGGGTGCGACGGTTGTCGCGTCGGTATTTCGACAATTTGAACCCTTAACGAGGCATTTTGCAAGCCTAAAATGCAGGGACCACCACCTTTCTTATGTCCAAAAACCATCTGAGCGACCTCAGATTCGACACCCTGGCGCTCGAGGACTCCGTCAGGGCCGGTATCCGGGATGCCGGTTTCGAATTCTGCACACCGATCCAGGCGCAAACCCTGCCGATCGCGCTCGAGCCGCGCGACGTCGCGGGTCAGGCGCAGACCGGTACCGGCAAGACGGCGGCGTTCCTGATCGCGACTTTCGAGCGACTGTTGGCCTCGCCGCCCGCGCCGGGTGAGCGGCAACCGCGGGCCCTGATGCTCGCCCCGACCCGCGAGCTCGCGGTGCAGATCGCCAACGACGCCGAATTGCTGGGCCGCCATACGGGCTTCAAGTTTGCGGTCGCGTTCGGCGGTACCGACTACGAGAAGCAGCGCAATATCATCGAAGGCGGCATCGACATCCTCATCGGCACTCCCGGGCGCCTCATCGATTATTTCAAGCAGGGCGTCTACAAGCTCGACCGGATCGAAGTGGTCGTGCTCGACGAAGCCGACCGCATGTTCGACCTCGGCTTCATCAAGGACATCCGCTACATCCTGCGACGCCTGCCGCCGCCCGACAAGCGCCTGAACATGCTCTACTCGGCGACGCTGTCGCACCGCGTCATGGAGCTCGCATACGAACACATGAACGAGCCCGAGCTCGTGCTGATCGAACCGGACAAGGTGACTGCGGACCGCGTGCGGCAGGCGATCTTCTTCCCCTCCAACGAGGAGAAGCTGCCGCTGCTCGTCGGCCTGATTCGCGAGATGGGTGCCGGACGCATCATGGTCTTCGTGAACATGCGGCGCGAGGCCGAGCGCGTGGAAGCGGCACTGGAAGCGAACGGCATCCATGCCAAGGCGATCTCCGGCGACGTGCCGCAGAAGAAGCGCCTGAAGATGCTGATGCAGTTCCAGAGCGGCGAACTGACGGTACTGATCGGCACCGACGTCGCCTCGCGCGGCCTGCACATCCCCGACGTGCAGTACATCATCAACTACGACCTGCCGCAGGATGCCGAGGACTACGTGCACCGCGTCGGTCGTACCGCGCGTGCAGGCGCTGCGGGCGACGCGATCAGCTTCGGCTGTGAGACCTATGCGGCCTCCCTTCCCGACATCGAGGACTTCATCGGCCACAAGATCCCGGTCGCAAGCTTCGATCCGGCGTTACTGCCGGAGCTGGCGCCGTCGAAGACCAGACCGCGGCGCCCGCAAGGTCAGCGCAAGCGCAAGGACGACAGGAAGCCGCCGCGCCGACGTCCGCGCAAGCCGAAATCGTCGTAGGAGCCCGCCGGGGCGGGTTCCTACAGCAAGGCCGAGACGCCCTCTATCCCGGCATAGCGCGAATCGGTGCGTACGGGCTCTGTCGTGTCGGGGCGCGTGATCGTCAGCAGCGAACGGATGCCGAATTTGTCCGCGCTGGCGAGCACGGCCTCCGTGTCGTCGACGAACAGCGTACTCGCGGGATCGAAACCGGTCTCATCGCGCACGGCCCGCCAGAATTCCTGACGTTCCTTCGCGTATCCGAGCGTGTGTGAACAGAAAGTCCCGTCGAAATACGCAGAAAAGCCCGCGGCCGATTCCTTGAGGGCCAGCGTATCCGGATGAGAATTCGTGACGAGCAGCACTTGCACATCCCGTCGCCGCAACGCCTCGAGGAATGCCTTCGCGCCGGGCAGATAGACGATGCTTTCGCGGACCTCGCGGTGCAGAGCCAGCACGTCGAAGCCGAGCCGCTCGCTCCAGTGATCCAGGCAATACCACTCGAGCTGTCCCTGAATCGCCCTGTATTTCGCGAACAGGCGGTCGCGCGCCGTCTCGAGCGGGATACCCCTGACCTCCGAGTAGCGAGCGGGCACCAGCTCCTTCCAGACGCGATTGTCGAACGCGAGATCGAGGATGGTGCCGTCCATGTCCAGCATCAGGGTCTCGCAACGGTCCAGCACTGTTTTGGGATCGAATGTCACTGCTTTATACTTCGCGCCCCACCCGGCGCCATGGAGACGGCATGAACCTCAACGACCTCGTCGAGCCGATCGCGGCCCTCGCCATCGAAGCCGGACAGGCGATCATGGCGGTCTACGCGACCGACTTCGACGTGCAGGCAAAGGGCGACGATTCGCCGCTGACGCAGGCCGACCTGGCTTCGCATCGCCGCATCGTCGCGGGTCTCGAGGCGCTGACGCCCGACGTTCCCATCATATCCGAGGAGTCCGGGCTGCCGCCATTCGAGGAGCGCAGCCAATGGCCCCGCTACTGGCTGATCGACCCGCTCGACGGAACCAAAGAGTTCGTCAATCGCAACGGCGAGTTTACGGTCAATATCGCGTTCATCGAATCGCACCGTCCCGTGTTCGGCGTCGTGCACGTTCCGGTCCAGCACAAGACCTACATCGGTTGCGAGGGCCGCGGCACCGAGTTGCGCGCGGCCGGTGCGCCGCCCGTGCCGCTGCACGTCGCAAGCGCGAGCGCCAGTCCGGTTCGCGTCGTCGGCAGCCGCTCGCACCGCGGTTCCAGCCTCGATGCGTTCCTCACCCGGCTCGGGGATGCCGACATGGTGCCGATGGGCAGTTCACTCAAGTTTTGCGTCGTTGCCGAGGGTCGCGCGGACGTGTATCCGCGCCTCGGCCCGACCTCGGAATGGGACACGGCCGCGGCGCAGGCCGTCGTCGAACAGGCCGGCGGCAAGGTCCTCGAACTCGACGGCAAGCCTCTGTCTTACAACAGGAAATCCGAAATACTGAACCCCTGGTTCGTGGTCGTCGGCGCAGCCGACCGGGACTGGCTGGCGCTGCTCGAAGGCGGCGAGTAGCATCACCGTCATGCTGAACTAATATATTCAGTGGCGGCTCCGGCAGGACGCGGCGCAGGACCCGAATGACCGACAAAGTCGATACCGAATCCTTCAAACAACTCGAGAGACTGCGTGAACTGCGCGTCAGCCACCGCGACCTCGACTACCTGATCGACAGGCTGCAGACCGACCCGCTGGTCGACCAACTGCGCATCCGCCGCCTCAAGAAGCGCAAGCTCCTCATCAAGGACATGATCGCCGCCCTCGAGAGCGAACTGATCCCCGACCTGGACGC
>JBAUVS010000260.1:0-9437 GCA_049583345.1 Woeseiaceae bacterium | reverse complement strand
GGCCGTGCCGGCGAGCGCGGCGTCCTCCACGTCGATCAGTGCGATCCGGCAGCCCTGCTTTGCCAGGCGTGTCGCCATGGCTGCGCCGAGCCCGCGGCCGCCGCCCGTGATTGCAATTGTCTTGTCTTTGAGTTCCATGATCAGGACCTAGCTTCTCACTTTGACATAGGATCCCGGCGCGTCCTCGATCACGGGCAGCGCGCCGCTGCCCGGGGCGCGAGCCTCGACGAGCTCGCCCGAATACTGCTGCAGCCAGTTGTGCCAGTCGCCCCACCAGGAGCCCGCATGGTAGTCCGCACCTCGGATCCACTCGTCGAGGTCAGCGGGCTGATCCTCATTCATCCAGTAGTTGTACTTGTGGGCGTTCGGCGGATTGACGACGCCGGCGATGTGCCCGGAACCGGCGAGCATGTAGCGTACGGGACCCGAGAACAGGGCCTTGTTCTTGAAGACCGATTTGTACGGTGCGATGTGATCTTCCTTCGCCGATTGCATGTACATCGGTATCGTTACTTTGCCGAGATCGACCGGCGATCCATCGAGCGTAATGCCGTATGGCTTCGCGAGATTGTTTTTCAGATACATCTCGCGCAGGTAGAACATATGCAACGTCCTCGGCATACGCGTCGTGTCCGAATTCCAGTACAACAGGTCGAAATGTAAAGGAGGTTTACCCAGCAGGTAGTTGTCCACGTAGAAGGTCCAGATCAGGTCGTTCGCCCGCAGCAAATTGAACGCCGTGTACATCTGGTCCCCGTCGAGGTAGCCCTTTTCCTTCATCCTCTCGTCGAGTGCGTCGAGCTGCTTTTCATCCGTGAAGATGCGCAGGTCTCCGGCTTCCGAGAAGTCCATTTGCGCGGCGAAGAAGGTTGTCGCCTTGATGCGGTCGTCGCCCCGTTCGGCCATCAGGGCCAGTGCGGCGCCCAGCAGTGTACCGCCGATGCAATAGCCGATCGCCGTCACTTCACGCTCGCCGGTCGCGCGCTCCACGGCGTCGAGTGGCTGCAGGATGCCTTCCCGGAAATAGTCATCCATCGTCTTCGCGGCCAGTTTTTCGTCCGGATTTGCCCAGGATACGATGAATACGGTGTATCCCTTGTCGACGGCCCAGCGTATGAAGGAATTCTCGGGCTGCAGGTCGAGGATGTAGTACTTGTTGATCCAGGGCGGAAAGATCAGCAAGGGCCGCCTGTACACCATCGATGTCGTCGGCTCGTACTGGATCAACTGCAGGATGTCGTTCTGATAAATCACCTTGCCCGGCGTCGTGGCGATGTTCCTGCCGATTTCGTAGGCGTCCTGATCGACCATCGTAATCTTCAGGCTGCCGCCGCCGGCCTTGAGGTCGCGTTGCAGGTTTTGCATGCCGCGCAGCAGATTCTGGCCGCCCGATTCGACGGTCTCCCTGATGACTTCGGGATTGGTCAGGAGAAAATTGCTGGGTGAGAGGGCGTCGGCGAGCTGCTTGGTAAAAAACCGGATCTTGTGGGCGTCTTCCTCGCTGAGATTGTCGATCTCGGCCATCGTCTTCATGAGCCAGCGGCTGGTGATCAGGTACGACTGGCGAATGATGTCGAAGACCTCGTTCTCTTCCCATGCTTTCGACTTGAAACGCCGGTCGTTGTTGTCGGGCGTTGCGACCGGCTCCGTCGGTTTGCCCAGCATTCTGTCAGTCGCGTGCTGCCAGAGCTTCATGTGCTGCTGCCACAACTCGAGATTCGCTTGCATGAGTTTGCCGGGATTGGACGCAAGTTGTTGCGCGCCGGTGGCAAACGAACCCATGATGTTGAACGGATCCAGCAGGCTGTTTACGGTCTGCTGAGGTGCCGACATGAGCTTGGCAAAGGTTTCCTGGTTGCTGGCCAGGATTTTCATAAATTCGGCGGACATCGACCCGAGGTCGCCATGCACTGCGCCTTGCTCGTTATTGTTGGTCACGGAATTGCTCCGGTCAGTCTTCGTCCTTGCTTTTGTGCTTGTCGAGCAAGGCGTCCTGCATTGCCTGCCAGGCCTTGAGATTGTTGGCAGCAAGCTCCTGGATGGTTGCCAGTGGTGTGGCCGCCATCGCTGCCCGCATTTGTTGCTGGAACTGTTTTTGCTGCTGGATGAAAGCATCGAAACTGCGGGACAGGAATTCGCCGACCATATCCTGCATCGGGTTGCCGTACAGCCGCAGAATACGCATCAGGAAATCCGCATCGAGCATCGGCCGGCCGGCCTGTTCGCGGTCGGCGATGATCTGCAGCAGGATCGTTCGGGAGATATCCTCGCCGGTCGTGTCGTCGATGATTTTCACATCGTGACCTTCGACGATCAGATCGTGTATCCCGTCCAGGGTGATGTGCTTGCTGGAAACCGTGTCGTACAGACGCCGGTTGGCATACTTCTTTATGAGGTGTTCGGCCATCTCGTCCGCCGGCGGTTTGCACCGATTCTAGCTCCGATTCCGGCGCGACGCACAGGCGAGGCGCTCGGGGGGAGAGCGCCTCGCCTGCGCTTGCACGACGGTCTCAGGCCGCCTTCCGGGTAGCCGCCTTGGCAGCTTTCTTCGCCGGTTCGACGACATCCTTTTCGAACAGCGAAGTCGTCCTTTCGTTGAGCGCCTTGCCGAGTTCGACGTACTCGTTCAGTCGGTTGGACAGAAGCTCGGCAAACTCGCGCGTCGAAGCGACCTGGCGCTCGAAGAGTTCCCTGGGCTCGGTGACGTTCACAGGCAGCTTCGCCTGATCGACTGCGAATTCGAGGATATCGCCGGCCAGTGCGTAGTTCTTGCGGGCGAGTTTCTCGATGGCTTCAACGGTGAATTCGGCGAAGTTGCGGACCGGTTCCAGTCCCTGCTTGTGCAGCTCCGTCATTTTCTCGAAGTTTTCAGCAAACGTGGTCATGACATTGGCTCCATCGCAAAAGGGCAAATTGAATGAGGGTCTTTTGCAATGCAGTATATTACCACTTTCTTTTTGCATTGCAAGAGAATTTTTATACAATTATTATTTCTTATATTAAACAGATACTTACAATTAAAACATCCCGACATTTCCGTTGCAGTGCAGAATTTCGCCGCAAAATAGTACCGGAATTTCGCAACGCAATAGCCTCGAAGGCCTGCCCTTGCGAACCGGCGGTCAGGTCGCGGAGGCCATCAGCGACTCCCGGATGGCGTCGATTTCCGGTTTACGCCTCGCCGAGCTTCTTCCGAGGCAATGTTTCTCCCGGGGGCAATTGGAGCTGCGCGGGCAGATGATCGTCGCCTCCTTTTGCGCACCCTCGGCGATCCAGCCGATGTTCAGGATCCGGCTGATGCTCTCGAGCTGCTTCCTCGCCTGCTTCGGAATCTGTCCCGAGCCGCCATTGGCGTTGCAGCTCGCCTCGATCGTGTCGATCGCGGCCTGCGGGTCGATGCCCTGAGTCTGCAGTGCGGGAGCGAGGTCGACGCCCACGCACAGCACGTGCGGGTTGCCGGCGGCATCCTTGCTGCGTATCGACTGACAGCAGTAGAGTCGCTTGTCGTCTCCCGATCGCAACACCGAGATTTGTGAGGACGGCCGGGTCGATCGCGTGTTCAGCATGCGAAAGACCGCCCAGTGCTGGCATGGGTCCGAAATCAGCTTCATGTTGCCCCATGGGAGCGGTATGCCGTTGCCGCGATACACCGCACGCAAGTTGCCGGGCGGGTACGCGTCGAAGTAGTGCCAGTACGGATACGGGCTGACGCTCGGCATGCGGCGCATGACCAGCGTCCGCGTAAGCTCGGCCATGTCGCCGGCATCGATCGTGTAAGCGTGTCTGGCAAGGAACTGCCGGAATGGCATCTTGGGCGCGAGCAGGGCCGCCGCGAAGTACTTGCATTCGAAATCCCGCCATGCGTAAAGGATGTCCTTCGCGTCGACGTTCGGCCCTTCGCCGTAGTGTCGTCTGCCGTCGAGCCGTCCGCCGGAAAACTGAGTGGCGCGCGCCCCGTCGCCGTCGTGCAGGACCATGTGCGCGATATGATTGGCGATATCGAACTTGAGTCGTTCACGCGTCCGCTCGAGCGCCTTGTTCAGATAGACCTTGTTCGGCGTATCGAAGAACGAGCGGACGAGCGTGTTGAGCGGCGGCGCCGACTCGCCGCGGTCCTTGAAGGCGGGCTTGTCGAACCAGTGAATCTCCAGACCGACCCCGGCCGCCAGTTCAAGTACGTCTTCGACGTGCAGCGGGAATCGCTTTTTGCCGACGCTTTCGGCAGCACGCTCCAGGTCCGGAAAGCGATTGTGGCTGGCTTCCTGGTGCGAGCGGATCAACAGATGCGCAAATTGCTGACCCGTGGTGCCGGTCTGGGCGAGCAACTCGGGAATGGCGAGTTGCAGCAGGTTCTCGGAAAACAGGAAACTCGGTTCGAGCGGCAATCCCGCGACCGCGGCGTCCGCCGGCGCCGGATCCAGGACCGGCCCCTCCAGCGACTCATCGAAGAACCAGTCGACGTCCTTCTGGAAGATGTCGGCGATGATCGCCAGCAGGCGCGCCGACGGCGCCCGCTTGCCGTTCTCGATCATCGACAGGTAGGACACCGACGGCCCGGCCTCGGCGTCGAGTTGGATGCAGCGGACCGACAGGTCTTCCAGCGTCAGCCGGTTTCGCTTGCGCAGCAACTTGATCTTCGTGCCGACGAAATGGGCCTTGCGGCGAATCCCTTGTTTCCCTGACATAATCCGGATTTCTGTAAAATTAACAGTGTCAAATTTCTATTGTGAAATTTCTTAGAAAGTCGACGTAGTATAACCCTCAGCGCAAAAGATCACACGCTTTCGCGACACTTCGACGCCCGGGGGAAAGCAGCATGCACACAAAGACGGGATTTCTGGATCGGATGATTCCGCTGAACGGCGCCAGCCACGCCGAAGCGGTCGACTACGCCATCGTCATTCCCATGCGCTATGCGGAATGTGTCGCGATCCTGGCCGACGGCAGGCAGGTCCGGCTCCGCGAGGCGCGGCAGCTCGTCGGCTGGATCGGGCCCGTCGCGCGGCGGAGCTTCGTGTTCCGCAGTGGCGCACGCGGCATAGAGATCCGTATCGATGCGGCACGGCGGCGCCGCATCCGCGAAGTGCGCGAATTTCTTCTTTCGATCGAGCGATCGCTCGAACACGGCATCGAACGGGTTCGCAAGCTGATCGCATGCGACGGCAGTCTGGTCTTCGTACGGGAGGTGAGCAATGCAACAGGCAGAACAACTGAGAGCGCCGGCGAAGATCGGCGGGCAGGCGACCGCCGACTTCTGCGACCGGTACCCTTCGGCGCAAGTCATCCAGCAGTCGTTCCGGAATTTCGGCGCACAAGCGCTGTGCCTGGGTCCCGTGGAGACGGTCTCGACGCGCGATGACAATTCCGTCGTGAAGCGAATCCTGCAGGAGCAGGGCGCCGGCCGCGTGTTGCTGGTCGACAATTGCGGGTCGACGACCTGCGCGATGCTCGGCGGCAGCCTGGCAAAGTTGGCCGCGGATAACGGCTGGGCAGGGGTCGTCGTCAACGGCGCCGTGAGAGACGTCGACGAGATCAGGGCGACACCTGTCGCGGTCTTCGCGCTGGCGACCTGTCCGCGCAAGAGCAGCAAGCGCGGGATCGGTACCGTGGGCAAGCCGGTCCGCATCGGCGGACTGCTGATTCATTCGGGAGACCTGCTGGCGGCCGACAACGACGGGATCGCGGTCCTGCCGTCGTGGGCCGCAAGGCATTGAAGCCGGAGGATGCAATGGACAGAAGGGAAGAAATAACGAGGCTGGAATCGGAGTGGGCCAACAGTCCGCGCTGGACGGGCGTGGAACGTTCGTACACGGCGCAGGACGTCGTCAAGTTGCGCGGCACCGTGAGGATCGAACACACGCTCGCGAAGCTTGGCGCCGAGAAGTTGTGGCGGCTCGTCAACCGCGAAGAACCGCTGTGCGCCCTCGGCGCGCTGACCGGCAACCAGGCGATCCAGGAAGTACAGGCAGGCCTGAAGGCGATCTACTGTTCGGGCTGGCAGGTCGCGGGCGACGGCAACTCTGCCGGCGAAATGTATCCGGATCAGAGCCTGTATCCTGCCGATTCGGTGCCGAAAATGATCGAGCGCATCAACAACGCGTTCATCCGCACCGACGAGATCCACGCGCTTGCAGGCGACGCCGATATCGACTGGTTTGCGCCCATCGTCGCGGATGCCGAGGCCGGCTTCGGCGGCAACCTGAATGCGTTCGAACTGATGAAGGGCATGATCCGGGCCGGGGCGGCCGGGGTCCATTTCGAGGACCAGCTGTCCTCGGCCAAGAAATGTGGCCACATGGGCGGCAAGGTGCTCGTGCCGACGCAGGAGGCGATCGCGAAACTGACCGCGGCACGGCTGGCGGCCGACGTCTGCGGCGTGCCGACCGTCCTGCTCGCGCGGACCGACGCGGACGCAGCCAACCTGATCACCTCCGACGCCGACGAGCGCGACCGCCTTTTCATCACGGGCGAGCGGACGCCGGAAGGCTTCTTCCGCACGAAAGCGGGCCTCGAGCAGGCCATCGCGCGCGGACTCGCCTATGCGCCATACGCCGATCTGCTGTGGTGCGAGACGTCCCGACCGGACCTCGAGCAGGCGCGGCGCTTCGCGGACGCGATCCATGACGTGTATCCCGATCAGCTCCTCGCGTACAACTGCTCGCCGTCGTTCAACTGGAAAGCCAACCTCGACGATGCCACCATGAAGACGTTCCGGGAAGATCTCGGCAGGATGGGCTATAAATTCCAGTTCATCACGCTGGCCGGCTGGCACGCGCTGAACTCGAGCATGTTCCGGCTCAGCCGGGCCTACCGCCAGGACGGCATGTACGCCTACTCGAAGCTGCAGCAACAGGAATTCGATGACGAGAAATACGGTTTCCGCGCCGCGAAACACCAGTCGTTCGTCGGCGCCGGCTATTTCGACGCCGTGCAGAACACGATCATGCACGGGCTCTCGTCGACGACTGCGCTGGCCGGCAGCACCGAAGAGGAACAGTTCGTCGCTTGAGCGATGCCGCCGCGAAGCCGGCCGCCGCGATGACGGTTGACCCGGTACTGCGGCGGTTCGTCGAGACCGAACTGCTACCCGATCTCGGGATCGACGCGGAGGAATTCTGGCGCGGATTCGAGACCATCATCGATGAGCTGACTCCGGAGAATCGGGAGCTGCTCGCGATACGCGACCGACTGCAGGTGCAAATCGACGCCTGGCACAAGGCCCGCAAGGGCAAGCCGTGGGACGCGGCCGCATACCGGGAATACCTCGCAGGCCTCGACTATCTGGAAGCGCGCGGCGACGCTTTCCATATCGACACGGCCGGCGTCGATCCGGAGATCGCACAAGTTGCGGGGCCGCAGCTTGTCGTGCCGGTCAGTAATGCGCGTTTCGCGCTGAACGCGGCGAACGCACGCTGGGGCAGCCTGTACGACGCGCTCTATGGCACGGACGTCATCTCCGACGACGACGGCCGTGAGGCAGGCACAGACTACAATCCGAAGCGCGGCGCGGCCGTGATCGCGTACGCAGCCGAGTTCCTCGATCGCGTGATCCCACTGCCCGATGCGAGTCACGCGGATCCGAACGACGGCGCGTATCGGCGTGCTTCGAGTTTCGTCGGCGCATCGGAAGACGGCGATCGCCGCGATTACCTGTTCCGAAACAACGGGCTGCACATCGAGGTCCGCACCGACCCGACGCATCCTATCGGCCGCGATGCGCCCGGCAAGGTCTGCGACGTCGTCCTCGAGGCCGCCGTCACGACGATCCAGGACTGCGAGGATTCGGTCGCGGCCGTGGACGCCGAAGACAAGGTTGCCGTGTACCGCAACTGGCTGGGCCTCATGCGCGGGACCTTGTCCGCGAGTTTCGACAAGGGCGGCGAGTCGCTGACGAGAAGGCTGAACGGCGACCGCCGTTACACGGCCGCCGACGGGAGCATCCTGACGCTGCCCGGCCGCAGCCTGATGCTGGTACGCAACGTCGGCCACCTGATGACGACCGATGCCGTGCTCGACCGCGACGACAATGAAATCTTCGAAGGCATCCTGGACGCCGTCATCACGACCGCCTGTGCGCTCTACGATCTGCGAGGCCAGGGCCAGTACCGGAACAGCCGCAGCGGCAGCATCTACATCGTCAAGCCCAAGATGCACGGCTCGCGCGAAGCCGCGTTCGCCAATACCCTGTTCGATCGCGTCGAAGACCTGTTCGGGCTCGAGCGGCATACCATCAAGATCGGCGTCATGGACGAGGAACGGCGTACGACGGTCAACCTGGAGAATTGCATCCGCGCCGTCCGGCACCGGCTCGTCTTCATCAACACCGGATTTCTCGACCGGACCGGCGACGAGATCCATACGAGCATGCTGGCCGGCCCGATGCTGCGCAAGGAAGCAATCAAGTCCGAGCCCTGGATCCTGGCCTACGAGGACCGCAACGTCGATGTCGGATTGCGTTGCGGCCTGCCGGGCAAGGCTCAGATAGGCAAAGGCATGTGGCCGAAGCCCGACGAGATGAAGGCGATGGTCCAATCCAAGCGGGCGCATCCGGAAGCGGGCGCGAGTTGCGCCTGGGTGCCGTCGCCGACGGCGGCGACGCTGCACGCCATGCACTACCACGAGGTGGACGTCATGGCGGTGCAGGCGCGGCTCGCGGAGCGTGAGGAAGCGAGCCTCGACGACATTCTCACGCCGCCGCTCGGCGATCCGGCAAACCGGCTGTCGGCCGACGAAGTGCAGGCGGAGCTCGACAACAACGCGCAGGGCATCCTCGGCTACGTCGTGCGCTGGATCGACCAGGGTGTGGGTTGCTCGAAGGTCCCCGACATCAATGACGTGGGATTGATGGAAGACCGTGCGACGCTGCGCATCTCCAGCCAGCACATCGCCAACTGGCTGCGCCATGGCGTCTGCACGCGGCAACAGGTGATCGACACGTTCCGGCGCATGGCCGAAGTCGTCGACGCGCAAAATTCGGGCGATCCCGCCTACACGGACATGGCCCCGAATTCCGACGGCATCGCGTTTCGGGCGGCGTGCGATCTCGTCCTGAAGGGCTGTGAGCAGCCGAACGGTTATACGGAACCCTTGCTGCACGAGTATCGCCGGCGCCGAAAACGCCAGTTGCGCCCCTGATCCGGTTTTCGTCGGATGCGGCGTGCAGCGGGCGTAGCGCGATCGGCGCTACTGATACCCTTTCGCCTGCAGGCGGAACAGCTGTGCATAGGTGCCGTTCTCTGCGAGCAGGCTCTCGTGGCTGCCGTGTTCGACGATCCTTCCTTCGTGCAGCACGATGATCTGATCGGCCGCGCGCACCGTGGAGAAGCGGTGCGAAATCAGGATCGTCATCTTGGTCTTGCTCTGTGCGCGGAACAACTCAAACACGGCTGCCTCTGACGTGGCGTCCATCGCCGCCGTCGGCTCGTCCAGGACCAGGA
>JBAUVS010000259.1:0-1767 GCA_049583345.1 Woeseiaceae bacterium | reverse complement strand
CCCGCGGCGCGCTCGCCGCAGACGATGCGGCCGGCGCGCGAGCGAGCGAGGATCGTCGCGTTGCGCGCCGGCGGATGATTCACGTTGAGCGGCACGTACGCGTGACCGCTGAGGCGCGCCCCGAGGATGCCCGCGTAAGCGGAGACATGCCGCTGCGCCATCACCGCCGTCACGGCCTGTTCGCCGCCCTCCGCCGGCACCGGGAACTGCGCCGCGATGCCGCGCGCGGCCGCGAGGAGTTCCGCGTAGCTCCAGGACTCCCCGTCGATGACGAGCGCGACCCGGTCCGGGTCGGTCCGCGCGATCTCGAGGATGCGCCGGCCCGGGCGGTACGGCGCGTTCATGACTCCGCCCGGCTCCCTTCGACCGCGTCCGCGTCGTCGTCATCCTGCCAGAGCGGCTCGCAAAGCGGCTCGACGCTGCGATCGAGCTCTTTCACGAGCCGCGAATTGCCGGACTTGTACTGCGGCCGGAATTCGCTGTTGACGAAGCGCTCGAACGGCTCCGTGATCTGCGGCTTCATGACGCTGAAGAGCCCCGGCCGCACGAGGCCCGTGTATTCGCGCGGATAGCCGAACCGATCCATCAGGTCGCCGACGTGCGCCTCGACGACGCGGATCTGGCCGCGCGACAGGCCCTTGCGGTATTTGCGGAAGTTCTCCGTCATGACGGGCCTGGCCAGGTTCTCGCGCGGGCCGCCCCTGACGGCCAGGTTCTGTGCGCTCGCACCCGCATGGAATTCGAGCATGCGCGGATCGAATTCCAGGCCGAGGAAGCGGCACAGCCGCGCGAGGGTTTGTTCCGAGCGGCTGACGAGATCTTCGTAGCGCTGCAGGAACACGCGCTCGGGCCCGAGCAGGCCGTACGCCAGCAGCCCGCCGAGCTGATCCTCGCGCCACACCGAGAGCGCGTTGCGCACCGAGCCGAACTTGTTGCCGAGCCAGCGTTTCTTGCGCAGCTTGCAGGACAACAGGTAGTCGCGGGGATCGCGGACCTGGAACACGAACTTCGCGTCCGGGAAACAGTCGACGAGGAAGAACAGCAGCTGATGCACGTTGTTCTCCTTGACCAGCGCATGCCTGCCGTGCGCCTCGACCGGCATCTGCTGCCAGATGAAGCGTGCGATCGCCCGCGGATCGACGCCGGGCTGCGCGTCGAACCACTGCTGCAGGCGCGCGGCCTCCTCCTCGCCGCGGTAACGCGACACCTTGTTGACGGCGTTGCGCACGAGTACCTGCATCGGCCGCGATCGGATGCCGCCGGCGGCGGCCTCGTGGAGGCGCAGTATGAGGTCCCGGCCCAGGTGATACGGCGGGTGTGCGTAGATCTCCGGGTGCTCACCCAGCATCGAGCTGATGAGGTTCGAACCGGATCGTTCCGAACAGATCAGGAAGATCGGCGCCCTGGCATTCGAGTCATCGCTTGTCGGCATCGGAAATCGGTTCGGGATCGTTGCGCGGCCCGGCCCAGTATATGATGGATGACGTCATGAAGGTCGTCGCAATCGTCGGTTCGGGACGCTCCGGCAGCACGCTGTTGTCGCTGATGCTGTCGCAGGACTCGGGCGTCTTCAACCTGGGCCAATCCCGGCACCTGTTCCGTGCGTTCGCGAACGGCGAACCGTGCAGTTGCGGCGTAAGTCTGCGCGATTGCCCCGTCTACGGCGAGCTCGTACCGGCCGCCCGCGCCGCCGCCGGGGCGGACGCCGATCCGGAAACGGCGGGCCGGGCCTGGCTCAAAGGCGCCGCCAGGCTCGCAGACTGGGTC
>JBAUVS010000258.1:0-3211 GCA_049583345.1 Woeseiaceae bacterium | reverse complement strand
GCGACGAAGTCGAGCGCCTCGAGCGTGGCCCGGTGCGTGACGCCGCGATACTCCACCTCCAGCGCGACCTTGCCGCCCGACGACGCGGCTGCCAGCCAGCCGGGCAGGCGATCCTGCAGGGCCTGCTCCGTCGCCGCCGTGTGCAGCGGATCGAACCGCGAATCGCGCACGAACGCTTCGGCGATGGCGCGTATCCACGCGTCCTGCAGCACCAGCACGCCGCAGTCCGGGATGATCTCGGCACGATCGAGTTGCGCGTGCCCGGCCTGCCGGATGCGCGTCAGCATGGTCGAGTGCAGGCTCAGGTCGACGTGCACCGGCACTGTGCCTTCGTAGCAGCGGCGGGTCGCGGCGATCGCCGCATCGGCCATCGCCGCGACCGGGATCGAGAGTTCGGCGGCGATACCGAGCAGCAGGCTCAGGTTGTCGTTGTCCATATAGGCCGGCACGGCGAGCAGCACCGAGTCGCCGGCGGATGCGGCCTTCGCCCAGGCGTCCTCGAGGTGCCGGCTGACGAGATCCGCGGCAGAAAGGTGTGCGAAGCGACGGTCGGGCAGCGGCGTCGTGCGCAGCTTCGACCAGTATTCGTTGTGGATGAGGCGCGGCTTCATCCTGGCCTGTGCATAGGCTTCGAGTCCGGTAACGAGACCCTCCTCACCCAGCAGGGCGAAGCCCGGCTCGCGATACAGCAGCCGGCTGGAATCGTAGACCGAGATGCCGGCGTCGTTCAGGTGTGCTGCGAGCAGGGCCACTGTCGTGTGCGATCGGCGCTCAATCTGCCTTCAGGTGACGGATCAACTTTTCGTTCGCGTAGTTCTCGCTGTCGAACACCAGGCGCTCCTGCATCAACTGCAGCTGGTGCACCAGGAACATGAGGAAGATGCTGATCAGCAGTGCGATGAACGTCGAGTTGAATGCGATACCGAGGCTCTGCGTGACGCCCGCGATGTCGCCCTGCACCGCCTTGTCGGCCTGCGCCAGCGCCTCGCCGATGCCGCGCACGGTGCCGATGAAGCCGATCGACGGGATCGCCCAGGATATGTACCGGATCATCGACAGTTCCGACTCCAGGCGTTCGGCCTCGGATTCGCAGATCGTGTGCGTGCTGGTGGAAACGTCCTGGATGTTGCGGGTCGAGGCGAAGCGTCGCAGCGCGTTCAACAACGCCCTCGGCAGCAGCATCTGCTGACTCTCTTCCGGTAATGCCTGTACCTGGCGGGCGAATTCGCGCGTGTCTTCCGGCAGTATGCGCATGCCTTCGGCGACCGGAACCAGGTCCACGTCCAGGAGGCGCCGTTCCCGCATGATCGTGCGCGCCTTGTAGCCCATGATCGCGAGCGCCCAGAGTCCGAGAATGATTTCGGATTCCTGCTCGTAGTCCTTGATCAGGACCGAGATCTTTCGTTCCCGCACGTAGCTCGGGTCCGCCTTGGCGGCGGCATTCTGTTGCTCGATGATGCGTGCCGCATTCGGCCGTACCACCGACACATACAATGCATGCACGAATATGATCGAAATGATCAGCGCGAAGAGCTGGAAAACGAATTCGGTCGGTATGCTTTTCTTGTTCATCTTGTTGCGGCCGCCTCAGATATCCGTCGGGAAGGCGACCGACTGGTCGGCCGGGATGTCTTCGCTCGGTTTGAAGTCGTCATCCTGGTTCTGATATCCCTGCTCGTCGAGATCGCCGTCGTCCTTGGCATCGGCTTGTCCCTTCTGATCGTCGCTCTGATCCGCCGGCTCGCCGGCAGCCTGCGGCTGCGCCGCCGTATCGGTATCGCCCGTGGTGTCCTGGCCGGCGTCCTGCGGCCAGGCTGCGACAGACAGGGACATACCGAGCAACATCGCCAGTACGTAGCGTTTCACGTCAATTCCTCCAGCTTGCTATTGCCGATTTAGACCGGGATTCGCCGCGATTGTCGCATGGAACCTGTGTCGTGGACTCATTCGACGTTCCGCGCCAGCCGGAAGCCCACGTCGGAGCGCGCGTCCTCGCCGTAGTCCCGGAAGCTGAGCCTGAGTTCCATCTCGCCGGCCTGTCGCCAGCTCGAGCCCCGGATCACGTGCGTTTTGCCGCTGTCGGGTCCGAGCGGATCGACTACCGGCGTGGTCTGGCCCGGCGTCGGCACCGTGTAAAAGTCGTTGACCCATTCGGCCACGTTGCCGCTGCCGTCGTAGATGCCGATCCGGTTCGGAGTGAACTTGCCGACCGGTGCGGTCGAGGCGAAGCCGTCGTCGAATCCGGGAATGATCGTCGGGACCAGGTCCTTTGCCGATTCGTCGGCGAAGTTGCCGCTGTCCTTCTTCGGCGGCATCTCGTCGCCCCAGGCGAAGCGAGTCGCCTTCGGGTTCTCTCCATAACGGATCGCCCAGGCCCATTCTGCCTCGGTCGGCAGCCGGTAGCCGTTGGTCAGCGGGCGGATCGCGACCCAGTGCCCGTATTTCTCCTCGTAGGCCGGCATCAGCCCCTCGCGCGTGCTGAGCCAGTTGCAGTATTGGACCGCTTCCTCCCAGGTAACGTTCGCCACCGGATTGTTGGCGCCCGCCATCGCCGGATTGATCGAGGACCCGGAGTCATGGCCCTCACTGAACTTGCTGAATTCGTCATTGGTCACCTCGTGCACGCCGATCAGGAACGGCTTCGTGATCGTTACGGGCACGATCACTTCGTTGGCGCGGCGGCCCGCTTCGGAACGCGACGATCCCATCGTGAACGTCCCCGGCTGTACGCGGCGCATGACCTGGCCCGACGCCGTGGTCACGTTCACCTCGAGCTTCTCGCGCGCGATCTCCTCCAGCGAGCGCAGGCTCACGCTGACGGTCTGCGGATAACCGGGCCGCGGCGTGATCGTCCTCGTCCAGGTCTCGTAGCCCTCTTTGCGCACCTCGACGCGGTGCGGTGCGGAGCTGAGTTGCAGTGTCTGCGTGCCCACGCCACGCGCCCCGCCATCGACGAGGATCGTCGCGTCGGACGGTCGCACGTTCACCGTCAGCGTGCCGGCCCGCGCCGACAGGTCGACCGTGATCGACTGGCTTGCCGCAGCCTGCAGACGGACCTTGCGGCTCGTCGCACCGTAGCCGGCCTTGGAGAGCCCGATCACGTAGTCGATGTCGGGCGACAGCGCGAGCGTGATCGGCGACTGACCGCGATAGCGGCCGTCCACGGTCACGTTCGCCGAGCGCGGGATCGTGTTGACGAGCAGCTTGGCGT
>JBAUVS010000257.1:0-3770 GCA_049583345.1 Woeseiaceae bacterium | reverse complement strand
GGCACGATTATTTTTCGGCTTGGACAAAGCGGTATGTTACGAAGGAAATTTGGAATGACATCAAATGGGAATTCACAGACCCTGAATTCAACGCTCAGGTCGAATTGGCGCTGTCGCGGTAGTTGAGGTGCCTCTGTGGTGAACTACTGCTTGTGGCCGATTCCAGCTGCTCAGGTTGCTCCTCTTTGAGTCACTCGAGCGTCTGCTTCAGGTACGAGCGGACATTCAGAAGTGCATCCCTCCAACTCAAGTCCGTCCTTCAGAGAGATGGCCGGTCCAGAATCTTCCGCCGGAACGCGTCCATCTGCACTTTAGGGGACTTGCTACTTGCATTACTGAACTGCTTCGCTAGGCTCACAAGAACGAATTTTTCAGATGCATCAGCGTGTCCCCGGTGATTACTGCCATGATCTACGTCTTCGAAGTGCACGTCCGGCCCGGGCATACGGCGGAGGCCTATGCCGACGCCTGGGTCCGCGCGAGCAGGGAGATCCAGCGCGCGCCGGGGGCGCTCGGTACGCGGCTGCACCGCAAGATCGGCGATCCCGACGTGCTGATCGCGATCGCGAGCTGGGCCTCGAAATCCGAACGGGACGCCATGGAGGCATCCCCTTCCGAGACGGCAAGGAATATCATTGCGGAACAGGCGGAGTTCGTCGACGTCCGCGTGATCGGCGAATTCGAGGATCCCGAATGGGTCGTGGAGCCGGGCGATGCGTGAAACGGAAAACACTCTTTGGGTAATCGCGGCCGTCGTCGTGCTCGGCATCGCCGGCGTGCTCTGGTATCTGCGTGCATCGCGCGAGGAGGCGCCCGTGCCCGTCGAGACGCCGCCGCCCGCGGAACAGGGTGAGCCCGCGACGCCGCACTACCCCGTCCCGGAACCCGGGGCGGACGAAGCCGAGCCGCACGACCTCGTGCCCCTGCCGCCGCTCGACGACAGCGACGCCTATTTCCGGATCGCGCTGGCCAACCTGTTCGGAGACCGTTTCGGCCAGATGCTGGTCGATTCGGACCTGATCGAGAAATCCGTCGCGGCACTGGACAACCTGACGCACGAGCGGATCGCGGAACGCATCCGTCCGCTCGGCCATCTGCCGGGCAGCTTCCTTGTCGAGGCGGGCGAAGACGAGAACAGCTACGTCCTGAGCCCGGAGAACTATTCACGCTACGATGCGCTCGTCGGCATGCTGGCGAGCGCCGACATGGACAGCGTCGTCCAGACTTACCGGCGTTACTACCCCCTGCTGCAGCAGGCCTACGTGAATCTGGGCTACCCGGACGGTTACCTCAACGACCGGGTGGTCGCCGTGATCGACCAACTCCTCGAGACGCCGGAACCGAAGGACCCCATCCGGCTGGTGCGCCCGAACGTCCTCTACCAGTTCGGGGATCCTGAACTGGAAGCCTTGTCGAGCGGCAGCAAGCTCCTGCTGCGCATGGGCCCGGACAACGCAGCTCGGGTCAAACAGGCGCTGCGCGAACTCCGCAACCGGCTGACGACCTCAGTCGGCAATTAGCCGCCGCGCGACGTCGAGCGCCTCTGCCGAAGCCGCCGGCACGTCGACGCCGACGCCGACGCCCTCGATGCGGCCGTGTGCCAGCGATCGGTAGTCCGCGACCGGCAGGCTGACGATGAATCCGTCGGCGACGTCGAACATGCTCTGTGACAACATCTGCCCCGCCGATCGCTCGCCGACCAGCAGCACCTTGCCCGAGGACTTGAGCGCGTCCGCCGCGAGTTCGGTGGCCGACGCGGACTTCGAGTCGAGCAGGACGTACACGGGTCCGTCGAAGTTGGGCTCGGCCGGTGTGAGCCGGATGCGCAGGATGCCGAGCGCCTGCACGCTGTTCCAGAACGAGACGATCGACCAGCCCGACCAGGGCGGCGCCGCCAGGACTTCGGCCTGCGTAGGCGCGCGATCGTGCTCGCGGTTCCAGACCTGCGACAGGAAGTAGCCGGCATCGAGCGGTTCGTCGATGACGTGTTCGACCAGCGGTTTCACCGCGAACGCGCCGCCGCCGTTGCCGCGCAGATCGATGATGAGTGCGGCCGGCTGCTGTTCCGCGATGCGCTCGTAGGCGGCCTCGACCTGTTCGATCGTGTCGGCGCCCATCATGGTCCTGACCGTCAGGATCGCCGTGTTGCCTTCGAACTCGACCGTCGCCGCCTCGAAGCCGACCCGGTAATCGTCGAAGTAGGCGAACAACTCCCCGGCATTCCGCTGCGAGCGTTTGAGCTCGAAGTGGGAAAACGGATCGTCGGTCCAGGCCCACCGGAAGCCGAGCAGCAGATCGAGATCGTCGTTCGCCGCGTCCGCGATCTGTCCCAGCGTCTTGCGGAATCGGATGTAGGCCGGTTTCTCGAGATCGGCCGGCGAGAACAGCTTCGCCGCCACGACTCGGTCGAATGCCGCCAGGATCGCCGGATAATCGCGAATTCGTTCCGGCGACTGCGTCCGCACGCCCGAAAATGTGCCGGCGAACGTACCGCCGTCTACCTTGCCGTGCAGCCTGTTGCCATCGAACGCGAAATGCAGGCGGCCGTCGTGCCACGGAGCGGTAAAGCTGCCGTCGAATTCGCCCTTTGCATCCGCGGATGCCTCGAAGACCAGCAGGCCGTCGTGCAACTCGCGGTCCCCGGGCAGCCCGCGCAACAGGTCCACCGCGCCGCTGCGGCTTTTACCCTGCAGGTGCTCGCCGTCGCGCAGGATCTCCACGTTGGCCTCCACGGGACCGAGCGAGCGGGTCTCGAACGTGACCCGCCAGGTGTCGGGCGGGGTATCCGCCGCCGCGCTCCCGGCGGCCAGCAACAACAGGCCCACCACGGCGAGCCATCGAACGATCAGACGCATTGGGCCGTCCCTCCTTTCGGGAACAGATGCCCGGCAGGGAGTAACGGATGCGAGCGGCTTCAGCCGGCCCCGCAATACATGCGGAGGAACTCGTCGTGGCCCGGCATCTTCTCCAGCGGCTGCTGCTTCGTCAGCCGCGTTTTCTCGAGCTTGTCCAGGAGTTCCGCGTCGCTCAGCCGGTCGGCGAGTGGATGGTAGTCGCGCGGCACGATGCCCTGGCCGAGCATCACCTGCAGCCAGGACGAGTCGAGGAAGATGTCCAGGTCGTCGTGGACGAGCGTGCCGTTGGCGCCGAACAGTT
Organism: Woeseiaceae bacterium; assembly: GCA_049583345.1. Taxonomy (GTDB): domain Bacteria; phylum Pseudomonadota; class Gammaproteobacteria; order Steroidobacterales; family Woeseiaceae; genus UBA1847. Next base: position 614 of record JBAUVS010000257.1, on the reverse strand, counting down.
CGGTCTTGCGGTGCAGGCGATCGGGGACGTCCATGGCGGCACAATCCTGCCAGAACCGGCTGTCGCCGCGGTCGTTGAGCCAGTAATGCATGATGATGAAATCCCGGATCAGTTCGTACTCCGACTGTGCCTGGCGGTTGTACTCGGCGACGAGCTCGTCCGTCACGCCGGCGTGCGGGAACAGGTGGATCAGGCGCACGACGGCCGACTGGATCAGGTAGATGCTGGTCGACTCCAGCGGCTCCAGGAACCCGCTCGACAGTCCGACGGCGACGACGTTCCGGTTCCATTGCCTGGTCGCGCGTCCGGTGCGGAACGGGATGATCTTCGGTTCGCCAATCGGCTTCGATTACAGGTTGTTCAGGAGGATATCGGCCGCTTCGTCGTCGCTGTAATGGCTGCTGCTGTACACCAGCCCGTTGCCGTTGCGGTGTTGCAGCGGGATGCGCCATTGCCATCCGGCCGAATGCGCGATCGAACGGGTAAAGAGCAGGGTCCTGTCGAACCGCTCCGAGGGGACCGCCATGGCGCGGTCGCAGGGCAGCCAGTGACTCCAGTCCTCGTAGCCGGTGTTGAGCGTCTGCTGGATCAGGAGGCCGCGGCCGCCCGAACAG
>JBAUVS010000256.1:0-2545 GCA_049583345.1 Woeseiaceae bacterium | reverse complement strand
TGATCGATCACGTCTTTCCGCAGATGGAGTATCTGGGCGAGCGGATCGAGGCACTGGAGCTGTCCGTGTTCGACAATCCGAATCGCGCGGCGCTGGACGAGATCCATCATCTCAAGCGGGAACTGGTGCTGCTGCGACGCCTGTTGTGGCCGCAACGGGACGCGCTGGGCAGCCTGACGCGCGGCGATCACGCGCTGATCAAGAATGAGGCACGGCTGTATCTCCGCGATTGCTACGATCATGCCGTGCATGCGCTCGACCTCGTCGAGAGCTACCGCGAGATGGCGTCCAGCTTGCTGGAAGTGTACCTGTCCAGCCTTTCCAACCGGATGAACGACGTCATGAAGGTCCTGACGATCATCGCCACGCTGTTCATCCCCCTGTCGTTCATCGTCGGCGTCTATGGCATGAATTTCGACCGCTCCGCGAGCCCATGGAACATGCCGGAGTTGGGCCTTCGCTACGGCTACCCGCTCCTGTGGCTGTTCATGTTGCTCGTCGCCGGCGGCATGCTCCTGTACTTCCGCAGCAAGCGCTGGTTCTGACGGGAACACCGCGCCCTTGGCGCCGACCGCTTCCGCCTAGGTAGAAGTGCGCATTCCGCCCGGGAAACGAACGCAGTAACCAGGAGTCATGAACGACGTTGCCGTACCGGAACTCGTCTGGCGAGCGAAGTATCGCCTGGCAAAGGACGGCACCCCGGCTGAGCGCGACATCGGCGAGTCCTGGGACCGTGTCGCGCGCGCGGTGGCCGCCGTCGAGTCGCGGCCCGAGCGCTGGACTCCCGGATTCCGTGCCATCCTTTCCGGCTACCGGTTCCTGCCGGGCGGCCGGGTGCTGGCCGGCGCCGGCACCGACCGGCGCGTAACGCTGTTCAACTGTTTCGTGTCCGGACGGCTGGCCGACTCGCTCGACGCCATCCTCGCGGCGCTGACCGAGACGGCCCTCACGATGCAACAGGGCGGCGGCATCGGCATCGACTTCACGCCGCTGCGGCCGTCCGGCAGTACGGCCGTGCGCAGCGCATCGGCCGCATCCGGGCCGGTGTCGTTCCTGCGACTGTGGGACACACTGTGCGGTACGCTGCTGTCGACGACGGCGCGCCGTGGAGCGATGATGGGAACGCTGGCCTGCGACCATCCGGATATCGGCGCGTTCATCGATGCCAAGGCGGCGGCCGGGAGCTTGAGCAACTTCAATCTATCTGTCCTCGTCAGCGACCGGTTCATGCGTGCGGTCGCGAACGGTGAACCCTGGCCGCTGTACTTCCCGTCGCGTCTGGCCGATGGCCGGCCTGCTCCGGCCGCTGCGGAGCCCGCCATTGCCGTCGTGCCCGCGGCAAACCTCTACCGGCACATCGCCGAGTCCGCTCACAGGAGCGCGGAACCGGGAGTCCTGTTCGTCGATACCATCAACCGGGAAAACAACCTGCGATACTGCGAAACGATCAGCGCGACGAATCCCTGCGGCGAGATCCCGCTGCCGGCGTACGGCGCCTGCGACCTCGGCTCGCTCAACCTGACGGCTTTCGTGCACAAACCGTTCAGCCGCCACGCTACGCTGGATGACGACGGGCTGTGCGAAGCGGCCGCCATGGCAGTGCGCTTCCTCGACGACGTGATCGACGCCTCGCATTTTCCGCTCGAAGAACAGGCCGCGCAGGCCCGGCGTACGCGGCGTATCGGTCTCGGCATCACGGGCCTCGCGGACGCGCTCGCGATGCTCGGCCTCAGTTACGACAGCGACGCGGCGCGCCATCTTGCGGCGGAAACGATGCGCCGCATCCGGGACACCGCCTATGCGACGTCCATCGACCTCGCGCGGGAGAAGAGTCCGTTTCCGTGCTTCGATGCGGCCGCCTACCTGGAGGCGCCGTTTGTCCGCCGTCTGCCGGCGGCGCTCCGGGACGCGATTGCCAGGCACGGCATGCGCAACAGCCACTGTCTGTCCATCGCTCCCGCCGGCACGATCAGCCTGCTCGCCGGCAACGTGTCGAGTGGCATCGAACCGATCTACGCGCTGGAAGCGACACGCAGTATCCGCGAGGCGGACGGCACGCCAAGGCTTGTCGACGTCCGTGATTTTGCGTACGAAACCTGGCTCCACGCCAGCGTCGAGCAGGGCTCGCAAAAGGCGCCGGAGACGGCCGCCGCGCTGCCCGCCGATGCGCACCTGTCGATGCAGGCCGCGTTGCAGCCGTTCGTCGACAACGCGATCTCCAAGACGATCAACCTGCCGGCAAGCGCCAGTGTCGGCGATATCGCGGCCATCTACCGGCGCGCCTGGGAGGCCGGCCTCAAGGGATGCACGGTTTTTCGTCCGGGCGCAAGCGTGGGGCAGGTCCTGCGCGCGCGCACCGAGTCCCATTGTTGCCACGTGGACCGCGAAGCCGACTGATCCGGATCACCCGGACGGGTTCCTAGGGAAACTCTGATCAATTCGAAATGGAGTCGTCATTGCGAGCGAAGCGAAGCAATCCAGTGTTTGAAATCAACGACCTGTGGATTGCCGCGTCGCTTCGCTCCTCGCAATGACGAATTGATCA